>DATFJJ010000186.1:0-7762 GCA_035269245.1 Wenzhouxiangellaceae bacterium
GTGTTGTGCGCCAGGCCGGGCGCGCGATGCTCGAAGATGCTGCCGACGATCACCAGCTTGTAGTCGGCAGCGGCTTCAGCCAACAGCCGGCGTGTGACGCCGTCCAGCGGCTCGGCCAGGTCGAAAAGGGCAGGGTCCTGATACTTGCAGAAATACTCGGTCGCATGGAGTTCGGGCAGCACGACCAGCTGCGCGCCGCGCGCCGCCGCCTCGGCAATGCCGTCCAGCGTCGCGGTCCGATTGGCGTCGATATCGGCGCCCATCGCATGCTGGACCAGGCCAATGACAAGCTCGTCGCCGATCATGCCAGCGCTGCCGGGATCTGCATGCTTGCGCAGTGCGGTCCGCCGCCCTGACCGACCAGTGTCCGCGCGTCGATCGATTTCGTGATTCGGTCTGGAAACAACTCGGACAGCAGTTCGCGCGCCGTGACGTCTGCCCGACTGCCGAACGCAGGCACCAGAACCGCCCCGTTGAGCAAGACGAAGTTGACGTAGCTGGCTGCCAGCCCGGGGTCGATGTCGTCGGCCCGGGGCAGGGCGACCAGGCGATACGCTCGGCCCTGTGCGGTTCGGAGAAGTTCAAGCTGGCCGTTCAGCGCACGGGTGCTTGAAGAATCGGCCATCGTCTGAAACACGATGGTTTCGCGGTCGGTGAAGCGGGCCAGGGTGTCTATATGGCCGTCGGTATCGTCGCCGGGCAACGGGGCGATGTCGATTTCGAGCAGACGGCTGGCATTCAGCCAGGTCTTCAGCTCGTGGTCGATTTCCGGGTCTTCCAGATGCGGGGCTCGCGCGCGCATGCAGTGGCGGTTGATCAGGATCGTGCCGTTGCCGTCGCAATCGATGGCGCCTCCCTCGAGTTCGAACAGCGACTGCCTGAAATCGAAATCGGCGAACAGCTTATCGCGCGCCAGGATCGAGTTGACGCGGTTGTCCAGGCGCGCCTCGTGGCGACCGCCCCATCCGTCGAAGTAGAAATCCAGCGCGAGACGCTTGCCGGCATTGCACATGGTGATGGGCCCGAAATCACGGCACCAGGTGTCGTTGTAACCCATCTCGAGAAAGTGAAGGCCGGGCCGGTCGCCCAGTCGCTTGCGCGCGACGTGATCGCCAGGGGGTATCAGCAGTACGACGGTCTGGCATTCCAGCGCTGCCGAGATGAAACCGGCATATTCCTCCTGGACTTGGTCAAGCACGTCCTGCCAGTCGCCCCCGGCAAACGGCCAGGCAAGCATGACAGCGCTTTGCTGCTCCCATTCCGCGGGCAACCGATAGTCGATCGGATGCATATGGAGAATCAGCCGTTCGGGTCATTGCCGGACAGAACGGCGCCGCGGTGAAGGACGCTTTCGATTACCAGGTCGTACTCGAAATAAACGCTGTAATCGTCATACAGCCAGCGCGAGATCGGCGGGTCTCCGACCGGTGCGCGGCGTTCATTGGGACGGCCGTAGCGCTGCTCGACTTCGCTCGTTGTCAGTCCGTTGTGGGGCAGATCGCGCTGCATCCGCTCTCGAACCTCTTCGATCAGCAGCACGTCGGCTGCAACCGTGCCGGCGGTGACCAGAAATGCAATGACGGCAATCGATTTGAATGTGTTCCGGAACATGTCCGACTCCTGTTATTGTTTCCGGCTGCGGCCCGGTTCGGCCGAGCCCGGCGGCCCCTTGATTTCGCGCTGAAATATTAGCATACGAGCGTCCCGAAGGACGCCCGCAGCAAAGGCCTCAAGGCAGGTAGGCGGGCGCGGCGAACCGCGACCCGGAACTCTCGGGCGTGGACTAGGAATCCGTGGCCCGGCGGCGGAACCAGACCGATCCGGCGAGGAACAGCATTCCGATCGCCACGCCGATCCACATTTCCCAGGATACGAACGCGTTGCCGATGGACTTGAAGCTCATCAGCATCTCTTCTTTCGGCACGAAACTGGGCTCGCTCTCCGACGCGTTGATGATCTGCTCCCATTCGACGCTTGCAGGCATGACGCCGCGGCCGATGCGTTCGAGGATGACCCACAGCAGGTTGAAGTCGGGCAGGCGGAAGTTGGAGAAGAAGCTCCAGAAATGCTGGAACATGCCGATCAGCACCGGCACCAGCACGGCAATCAGGATCGGCAGCCGCGGCGCCCAGGACGAGCAGAACATCAGCCAGGCGTAGATCGGCAGCAGCCAGAGCGACTGCACCAGGCTGCCGAGCAACGTCACGGTCCAGACCTTGGGCAGGTTGGCCGGCGCCCAGACCTCGCTGAAGATGTTGATGTCGGCCATCAGCCCGTAGCCGGAAGCGATCAACACGAGTGCGAGCTGAATGAACGCGATGCCGCCCAGGTACATGAGCGGTGCGGCCACCGTCGCGGTCAGGATCTTTGACGCCACCGTCATCTGATCGGAGACCGGCAGCGATTTCCAGAACAGGATGGAGCGGTCACGACGGTCGTCGTAGAGGCTGCCGGCCAGGTAGAACACCACCACCAGAAACATGATCTGGTGGAACAGCGAGCCGGCCGAAAACATCACGCCGGCGGCCATCAGCCGCTGCTGGGCATCGTCCATCTGGGCATACATGCGTATGCCGTCTATGGTGAAGACCTGCTCGTTGTCGACCTTCGCGCCGATGATCAGGAGCAGTATCGTGACCAGCAGGATGAATCCGGCGATGATCAAGGGCGTCCATTTGAACGCGACGGGGCTTTCCCAGATTTCGCGACGGATCAGTACCCAGAGTCTCGAGAACATGTTCGCATTCATGCGGCTTTCTCCCCGGCGCCGGACCCGTCGGTCTGATCGTTGGCCTGCTCGCCCATCAACGCAACGAACAGATCGGCCACGCTCGGCTTGTGGATCTCGCCGAGTTCGCCAAGGCGCTTCTGGTCGGCGTTGTCGAAAAGCATGATGTGACGGCCGAACAGCACGCGTTCGTGTATCGGGTTCAGTGATCGGGCCTGCTCCAGGCCGTCGGGACCGACCATCACCTCGGTGTACTGCTCGTAGATGTCATCCATCGTATTGTTGACGATCAGCTTGCCGTCCTTGATGAAGATAAGGTCGGTGAGGATGTGCTCGACTTCCTCGACCTGATGGGTGGTGATCAGGATGGTGCGCTGCTCGTCGAAATATTCGTTGAGCAGACTGGTGTAGAACTGCTTTCGGAACAGGATGTCGAGGCCCAGGGTGGGCTCGTCGAGAATCAGAAGCTTGGCGTCGATGGACATGACCAGCGCCAGGTGCAGTTGTACGACCATGCCCTTTGAAAGTGTACGTACCTTGGAATGCTGCTTGATCTTGGTCCGTGCAAGGTACTTCATGCACTGCTCGCGAGAAAATCGCGGGTGCAGTCGCTCGGTCAACTCGATGATCTGCCAGACTCGAGCCCACCGCGGCAACACTGCCACGTCGGCGATGAAACAGACGTCCTCCATCAGGTCATCACGGTCCTTGGACGGATTCATTCCCAGTACTTCGAGTTTGCCGCTGAACTTGCTCAGCCCCAGAATCGCCTTGAGCGCGGTGGTCTTGCCGGCGCCATTCGGGCCGATCAGGCCCACGATTCGACCGGCCGGTATATCCAGGTCGACACTGTCGAGCGCGATCGTGCTGCCGTAGCGCCGGCTCAGCCCCTGTGCGCGAATGATGCTTGACTCCATGCGTTCTACTCCCGTTGTTCAGTCTTCAATCTTCAATCGATTTGATCAGCTCGGACGGATCGAGTCCGAGCTTGCTTATTCTCTGAGCGATGCGAGGCCATTCTTCGGCCAGAAAGTGTTCCCTTTCACTCTGCATCAGACGCTTTCTGGCGCCTTCAACGACGAACATTCCGACGCCGCGACGCTTTTCCACGAGTTCGTCGTCGACCAGCGACTGATACGCCTTCGAAACCGTGAGCGGATTGATCTGGAAATCGATCGCAACCTGCCGAACCGACGGCAGCGGCTCGCCCTCCTTGAGCGAGCCGTCAAGAATGGCCGAGACCGTCTGCTCGCGCAGTTGCCAGTAGATGGGCTGGTTATCGTCCCAGTGCCGTGCCATCAAAAACCCGAAATGCTGGGCAGGACCAGTGGCAGCAGCCCGGAGAAGACGCCGGGTTCGGTTTCGGCACCGCCGGCACGGGCCGGCACGGGCGCTTCGCCAGCGCGCTTTTCTTCCTGCGCCGAAATCGAGGTGGCCTGGTCGAGCGAGACGCCTTCAGTACTCGACCCGCTGACCTCGTTGCCGGACACGTCCCAGCTCAGCGCTGTAATCAGCCCGACTATCGCGGCTGCAGTGGCGATGCTGTGCGGAATGTGGAATGATCTTTGATTTGTGATCGGCAACATCGGAAGCTCCTTGCGATCTGATCGCACTCTATCATGTACTGGTGTTGTACTATACTAGCACACCACGACACTGTCAACTGCCATTGACAGAAATCTCGGTGAAAGCCCGAATCGGCACGTCCGACGCGGCGCCTGCTGGTATCATTTCGCCAAAGTCAGTGAACGGGAGGCGGTCGCTGTGGTCAACTTCCGGGCAGATTGTATTTGTCTGCTTTTGAAGCAGCGTCGGAAGAGCTGCCTTTCAAGTCATTCAAAAGACCATTCGGAGTCATTCAAAATGAATCGCAATATTGTCATAATCGCGGCTACGGCTGCGTTCGCGAGCAGTTTCGCGCTTGCCCAGACCAACGAATTGGAAACGCCGGAAGACAGACTGAGCTACACCATCGGTATGGATATCGGTCAATCGCTGGCCGGTCAGGACATGCCGCTTGATATCGATATCCTGATGCAGGGTCTGCGCGCGAGCTATCTTGGCGAAGAAACCCTGTTGACCCAGGAAGAGGCGCTGGCCGAGCGCGAGCAGTTCATCCAGCAGCGCCAGCAGCAGCTCGCCGATCAGCGTGGCGAAGAAGCGCGCATCAACGCCGAAGAGGGTGAAGCGTTTCTCGCGGCCAACGCCGAGAAAGATGGTGTCATGGTGACCGATTCCGGGCTCCAGTACCGCGTGATCACCGAAGGCGAGGGCGCCAGCCCCGACGCCGCCGATCGCGTGACCGTGCATTACCGCGGCAAGCTGATCAACGGCGTCGAGTTCGACAGCTCGTATGCGCGCGGGGAGCCGGCTACCTTCGGACTCAATCAGGTGATTCCGGGTTGGACCGAAGGCGTTCAGCTTATGCAGGAAGGTGCCAAGTACGAATTCTTCGTGCCGTCGGAGCTGGCCTATGGTGAGCAGGGTCGCCCGGGGCCGATCGGCCCCAACTCCACGCTCATTTTCGAAGTCGAACTGCTCGAGGTCGTCCCGTCGCCGGCCGCCGATTCGACCGACTGATCCGGCTCCCGTGAATTTATCGCCGGGGCCGGGCCTTCCCGGTCCCGGCGACCCGACACCAAGAGAATACCGGTATGGGATCGCTTCAGGATGCTTTACTGAAACACGGCCTGGCGGAAGAGCGCCAGAAGCCGGAGAAGAAGGGCGCCGGCCCGGCCTCCAGGGGAGGCAAGCAGGCGCCGCGAAACCAGCAACGAAAAAAGAAGACCGGAAAGCGCCCGGGCGGCGACAAGCCTCAGGCGTCGGATCTGGAGCGGGCCTGGCGCGCCCGGCGTAAGGCCGAAAAGGAAGAGGCGGAGCGCGTCAAGCAGGCCCGGGTTGCCGACCAGGAAGCCAGGCGCAAGCGTAATCTGGAACTCGACGCGATTGTCGAGGGCAAGGCGCTGAACGTCGACGAGGCTGAACTGCCACGTTATTTCGAGCACCTTGGCCGCATCCGGCGAGTGATGTGCACCAGCCCGCAGCGAGACGCGATCAACAGCGGAGAGCTTGGTATCGTGAACTTGCGGGGACGCTACCTGATCGTCGAGCCAGACGTGCTGGCCGATTACAAGGCGCTGGCCGAAGACCTGGTGCCCGACCTCAGCGGCGTCGAGCCTGAAGGCGGTGACGACGAAAAGGATTACCCGCCGGTGCCGGACGACCTGACCTGGTAGAGCCGCTGAGTCCCGATGAGTTCCAATGGCGGCTTGCCTCGCCTGTTATTCGCTTTATTCGCTACCATTTTTCATCTTTTCCAATAGTCTAGAGAGAACCTTATTAATGTCCTACCGTATTTTATTTATGCTGAGTCTGTTCACATTGGCGCTGACCGGTTGCGGTGAATCCGACCGCGCCGCGTCCGAGGCAGCTGAACAGGCCATGGAAGAAGTCGAAGAAAGCGTGGCGGAAGCCGCGGCCGAACCGGCCGATAACCCCTTCTTCACGATTTCCACGCTGCCGAACCAGATGCCGCCGTTCGACCGGATCACCGACGACCATTTCGTGCCCGCGATGGAGCGGGGCATGGAACAGCAGCTGAAAGAAATCGACGCGATCGCGGGTAACCCGGAGCCGCCGACATTCGACAACACCATAGTTGCGATGGAACGCAGCGGTCGCTTGCTGGATCGCGCCACGTCGGTTTTCTTCGCGCTGGTCGGCGCAGACACCAACGATCGCCGCCAGGAGATCCAGCGTGACATTTCGCCCAAGCTCTCTGCACACAGCGACGCTATCCGGCTCAACCCTGAGCTGTTTGCGCGCATCGAGGCGCTCTACAAGGGGCGCGAGCAACTCGGGCTGAACGGCGAGCAGCTCCGATTGCTCGAGGAATACCGCCGCGATTTCGTGCGCGCAGGGGCGCAGCTATCGGAAGAGCAGAAGAGCCGGCTGCGCGAAATCAACGCGGAACTGGCGCGCCTGGGCACGGAGTTTTCGCAGAACGTGCTCAAGGAAGTCAACGATTCGGCGATCGTCGTCGATACGGCGCTGGAACTGGAAGGGCTCACCGACGGCCAGATCCAGACCGCGGCCGATGAGGCCGCCGAACGCGGCCACGACGGCAAATACGTGCTGACCCTGATGAATTATTCCAGCCAGCCGCAGCTGACCTCGCTGAAAAATCGTGAGATCCGACAGCGCCTGATGGAGGCCTCGCTCAAGCGCGGCAGCCGCGGCGGCGATTTCGACAACCGCAAGATTGTCTCGCGGGTGCTCGAACTGCGTGCGGAGAAGGCGAACATGCTGGGCTACGACACGCATGCCGATTTCGTGCTCGAGGAACGCACGGCCAAAACCGTCGCGGCCGTCGACGAGATGCTGGGGACGCTGGCGCCGGTATCCGTCGCCAACGCCCGCAAGGAGGGCGATGCGCTCCAGGCGATGATCGACGAGACTGCAGACGAGCCGTTTGAACTGCAGTCCTGGGATTGGCCTTTCTACGCCGAGAAAGTACGCCAGCAGAAATACGACTTCGACGAGAGCCAGATCAAGCCGTACTTCGAGCTGGATAGTGTGCTGATCAATGGCGTGTTTCATGCCGCAGAGCAGGTCTACGGCCTCACGTTCAAGGAGCGCCCGGATCTACCCGTATATCACCCCGACGTTCGCGTGTTCGAGGTTTTCGACGCCGATGGCGAGCGGCTGGCGATTTTCCTTGGAGATTTCTACGCCCGGCCTTCCAAGCGCGGTGGCGCGTGGATGAATGCCTACGTTTCCCAGTCCGGGCTTTTGGGTACGGAGCCGGTGGTGGCCAACCACCAGAATATTCCCAAGCCGCCGGCAGGGGAGCCCACGCTGATGACGCTGGACGAAGTCACGACCATCTTCCATGAATTCGGACACGCGCTGCACGGCATGTTTTCCGACGTCGAATATCCGACCTTCGCCGGCACCTCGGTGCCGCGAGACTTCGTCGAATACCCGTCTCAGGTCAACGAGCTGTGGGCGACGTGGCCCTCCATCCTGGAGAAC
>DATFJJ010000187.1:0-2394 GCA_035269245.1 Wenzhouxiangellaceae bacterium
CAGTATCGACGCATCAGCGCTGGAAGTCGACCGGCCGGAATGGCGCGCCGCGGCGGGTCTGGAAGCCGACCTGGACCAGAGTGCGATTTCCGGTACCCGGGCCAACATGCTTGGCAAGCGGGTCCTGAATACTGAAAGTTACCCGGAAATCTCGGTTCGGTCGACGGGCGTCAGCGGACCGGCCTGGTTGGCTGACGTGACTGTACGCATTCGCCTCGTCGGGGAGGTGCTGGAGGTTGTCGTCCCGGTTGCGGTCGAACGGACGGACCGGCGGCTGATCGCCAGCGGCAAAATAGATCTTCTACAGTCCGACTTCGGCATAGAGCCGTTCTCGACGGCCGGTGGTGCGCTGCGAGTCTCCGACCGCATGCGGATACGTTTCCGGATCGCCGCTGAAAGAATGCGGCAGCAATGACTTTCACGCCGTTTCGGGAATGACACGGCGGTTGGGCTGGCCGGCGCTGTCCGGAGGTCGCGCTGCGATGTTGCTATGATGCGCGATTCGAAAACAGTCAGGATGCCTGCCCGTGACCGACAACAACGCTTCCAACGCCGGACCCGGCGAATCCCGGAACTGGTTTACCCGTTTCCTGGACGCCGTCGAGTGGCTTGGCAACCTGTTGCCGCACCCTGTCACGCTGTTTGCCCTGCTGGCCTTCGCGATGGTGCTGCTTTCAGGCCTGTTCGGCTGGCTGGATCTGGCTGTCGCCGATCCGCGACCGGAGGGCATGCGCGGGCGCGCCGACGACGGCATGATACGCGCCGTCAGCCTGCTGAACGCCGACGGTCTTCGCATGATCGTGACCAACCTGGTTTCGAATTTCACCGGCTTTGCCCCGCTTGGCGTGGTGCTTGTCGCCATGCTGGGCGTAGGCGTGGCCGAAAAGTCGGGCATGCTGTCGGCGCTGGTGCGCGGGATCGTGCTCAATGCACCCAAGCACGTCGTCACCGTCGCGATCGTGTTCGCCGGCGTATTGTCCAATACCGCTTCCGAAATGGGCTACGTGGTGCTGGTGCCGCTGGCCGCGGCGGTATTCTATTCGCTGGGCCGGCATCCACTGGCCGGGATGGCGGCGGCGTTCGCCGGCGTATCGGGCGGCTACAGCGCCAATTTGCTGATCGGCACCATCGATCCACTGCTGGCGGGCATCACCGAGGAAGCCGCGCAGTTGATCGACCCCGACTACACCGTCGACGCCACGGCCAGTTATTTCTTCATGTTCATCTCCACCTTCATGATCACGATCATCGGCTCGCTGGTGACGATCTTCATCGTCGAACCCAAGCTCGGCCGGTACGACGCCTCCGAGGCCGACGAGGAAATTCTGGACGGCCGATCCATGCAGCCGTTGTCGTCCGACGAAAAAAGAGGCCTGCTGGCGGCAGGTCTCGCCGCGGCCGGCGTATTCGCGCTCATGGCAATTACCCTGGTTCCCGAGTGGGGCCCGCTGCGAAATCCGGACACCGGCGAAATGATTCGCTCGCCGTTCTTTCGCGGCATCGTGGCCTGGATCTTCGTGTTCTTCCTGGCGACCGGTTTCGCGTACGGAAAAACCGTAGGCACGATGAAGAACGACCGCGACGTGATCAACGGCATGTCCTCGGCAATCGCGACGCTGGGCCTCTACGTCGTGCTGGTTTTCTTCGCCGCGCAGTTCGTCGCCTACTTCGGCTGGACCAATATCGGCGCGATTACCGCTGTCACCGGCGCGAACTTCCTCCAGGGCATAGGCCTGACGGGGCCGCTGGTGTTCGTGTTCTTCATCATGGTGTGCGGCCTGATCAACCTCAGCCTGGGTTCGGCCTCGGCCCAGTGGGCCGTCACCGCACCCATATTCGTGCCGATGCTGATGCTGATCGGGTATTCACCCGAAGTCATACAGACCGCCTATCGCATCGGCGATTCCTCGACCAATATCATCACGCCCATGATGAGTTATTTCGGTCTGATCCTGGCCTGGGCGACCCGCTACAACAAGAACTTCGGCATAGGCACAATGGTGGCTACCATGCTGCCGTACTCGATATTCTTCATGACCGGCTGGGCGCTGCTGTTCCTGCTCTGGACTTTCGGCCTGGATCTGCCTGTCGGGCCCGGGTCACCCACGTATTACACTAGCGGGCAATGAACAACCCCGTTTTGACCGAACTCAGACTGGAGCGCGCCCGCCGGGTGCTGGTGTGCGAATTTTCCGACGGCCAGGCCTTCGAACTCGACTGCGAGTATCTGCGCACCCATTCGCCTTCGGCCGAGGTTCGCGGACACGGTCTGTCCGAGCCGAAGCTGCTGACCGGCAAGCAGAATGTCGATATCGAATCCATCGAGCCGATCGGCAGCTACGCCGTTTCGCTGCGTTTCGACGATGGCCACAATACCGGGATCTATTCCTGGGA
>DATFJJ010000188.1:0-4557 GCA_035269245.1 Wenzhouxiangellaceae bacterium
GCCCGCCGCCTGGCGGCACGTGGTCGAACTGCGGCGCGTTTCACTAAGCGTGGCGCTTGCCGGGCTGACCCTCTACATGGGCCTTCGCGTGGCCGGGCGCGTACTTGACCCCGCCGGCATCGCGGCCTTGCCGGACTGGAACTGGACGCTGATCAGCGATTCCGCGCACGCGCTGTACGCCTGGAGTGCGCTGCTGGCCATCCTCGGCTTCGGCGCGGTGTCGCTGAACCGGCCGTTCCGATGGCTGCCCTACGCCAATCGCGCCGTCTACCCGTGGTACATCCTGCATCAGAGCCTGATCGTGCCGCTGGCCTGGCTTTTGATTCCGCTTGCGTTGCCGGGGGCGCTGGAGGCCAGCATTCTGCTGCTCGGCACCATTGCAGGCTGCGCACTGCTCCACCATTTCGTGATCCTGCGGGCTCGGCTGCTCTGGCCGCTGTTCGGCGTCAATGCGCCGGCGCGGCGCTCGATATCGGCGAGGCCGTATACGCAGCCGGCCGGCGAAAACGCCGCGATCTCCGCAGCGACCGACGGCCCGCGCTACGGCTGACGGCGGATTGGACCGCGAGATCAGTGGGCCCGGAAGCAGTCAAAAAAGTCCCGGATTCGGAATGCAGGAATCCCGGAATCGAAGCGGACGACGATCCATGCGCCAACCACAGAACGTCGGCTCATCACCTAAAGGCTATTCAAATCAGTTTCTTATAGGTGCCTTTCGCTGCTTGGCGCGCGGCTTGCAATAGAAATTTCGCCAAGGCGCTGCGCGCGGCCGGCATATTGACCGTCGCCGGGACGACTGCACCGCCGCAGTGATCAGCCGGCAATGCCCAATGGAGACCATCATGTCCGAACTGCTGCAAGAACTTCGATCGGCCGCCTCCCGCCTCCGTCGCACGCCCGGCTTTTCCCTGCTGATCGTGTTCGTGCTCGGCATCGGACTCGGCGGCACGATATTCATGTTCGGCGCCGTCAAGGGATATCTCCTCGAACCGCTTCCGTTTTCGGAGAGCGGGGAGTTGATGCACATCGAAAATCAGGATCTCCCCGGTGGCGTGGACAGCGTGGAGGTCAGACCGCTGGACTTTCTGGACTATCGCGCGCAACAGCAATCGTTCGAAGGGCTGGCGGGCTTTTACTCCGGTACGGTAAACCTAAGCGGCGCCGGTGCCGATCGGCCGGAGCGCTACGACGGCGCATTCGTAAGCGGGAATACCTTTTCCCTGCTCGAGGTCGACGCCCACAAGGGGCGACTGCTGCAACCGCGCGACAGCGAGCCCGGCGCGGCGGATGTGGCGGTGATCGGCTACAGCGTCTGGATGCACCGCTACGGCGGCGATCCCGACATCGTCGGTCGCGCGATTCGGGTCAACGGGCGTGACACCACGATCGTCGGCATCGCCCCGCCCGAGTTTGCGTTTCCGGTCAGGGAGCGCGTATGGGTGCCGCTTCGCATCGATCCGGCCACGATCGACAGCCGTGATCAGGGCACCACGCTGGAAGTCTTCGGCCGGCTCAAGGACGACGTAACCCGCGAGCAGGCATCGGCCGAAATGAACGCAATCGCGACCAATCTTGCCCGGCAGTTTCCGGAAACAAACAAAGATCGCAGCGTGCTGGTCAAGCCATTCGCCCACGAGTTCATCGACGCCGGGGCACGTGCCACGATCCTGACGATGTTTGCCGCCGTGGTCCTGATCCTGGTGATGGCTTGCGCAAACACGGCCAACCTCGTGCTGGTCAGGGCCACCCGCAGCGCGCGCGAACTCACCATCCGAAGCGCGTTGGGCGCCAGCCGGCGACAGCTTGTCGCCCGGGTGCTGTCCGAATGCCTGCTGCTGTCCGCGGTGGCGGCGGTCGTCGGCTGGTTCCTGGCCGATATTGCCGGCCGTGCAATGATGTCGGCGCTGAGCGCCGGCGATGCCCAGATGCCTTTCTGGGTCGACGTGTCTCCGGATGCCCGGGTATTCGCGTTCACGATCGGCGCGGCCACGCTGACGACCTTGATGGCCGGCTTGTTGCCGGCGCTGCGCGGGACAAAAATCAACCTGAGCGAATCGCTGAAGGACGGCAGCCGGGGCACGGCCAGCACCCGCATCGGCCGTGGACTGGTGGTCTTCGAGATTTCGCTGGCTTGCGTATTGCTGGTGTGCGCCGGGCTGATGGTCAGGAGCATCCTCAACATCGACCAGCGTGACCTGGGCGTGGACTCTTCCAACATTCTGCTCAGCCGGATGGGACTGTTCGCAGAGAAGTATCCGTCGGAGGCTTCTCGTCGGCAATTCTTCGAAACGCTGACCGAAGACCTGGCCGCAAAGCCCGGCGTCACGCACGCCTTCGCTTCCACCGGCCTGCCCGGCGGGCAGGTCAGCTGGACCAAGATCGGCATCGCCGGCGAAGGGCTGCTGGATGATCAGTTCGGGCGGAGTACCTGGGAGCACTGGACGGCCGCGACACCCGGGATTTTCGATGCCCTGGCGATACCGCTGGTCGCCGGACGATCCTTCGATACACGCGACCGCGCGGACACCGAACCGGTAGTGGTGATCACGCGCAGCCTGGCCGCGTCCCTGTGGCCGGGCCAGGGTGCGGTCGGCCGGCAGATCGCGCTGGGCGCCAGCAGCGAGCCCGAGCGTTTTCGAACGATCATCGGCGTTGTCGACGATGTGCATCTCGGCGATGTCGAAGAAAGGCCTCGCGGTGCCGTGTTCGTGCCGATGAGCCAGAACGCAGTGCGCTTCGCCTATGCCGCGATCCGCACCGTCGGCGATCCGCTGGCGCATTCGGAAGACATGCGCCAGGCGGTCCTGGCGCTGGATTCCGATCTGCCGGTCTACTGGCTGCAGACGCTGGATTACTGGATCGAGTACGGCGCCTGGACCGCGCGGGTGATTGCGGTCAACTTCGAGATTTTCGGCGTCATCGCGCTGGTGCTGGCGGCAGTCGGTATGTACGGCGTGCTGGCCTACTCGGTGGCCCAGCGAACCCGGGAGATCGGGGTCCGGCGCGCGCTGGGCGCGGCGGACCGACGCATCATCGGCCACATCGCGCGTCAGAGCCTCGGCCAGCTCGGCCTGGGTATCGGCGTCGGCATGCTGCTGGCGTTCGGCTTCGCGCAGGTGATGCGCGGCATGCTGGTCGACGTCGATGTTGCCGACCCGCTGACCTATATCGGCGTCGCGATGCTGCTGGTCGTCATCACGGCGATCGCCGCCGCGCTGCCCACCTGGCGCGCGCTCAACGTCGATCCGGTGGTCGGCCTGAGACAGGAGTGAAGTCATGCGGATAACGGTGCTGGTTCGCGAAAGCGCCAGGCGAATCCTGAAATCGCCGCGAATCTCTAGCGCCGTGGTGCTCTGTATAGCGCTCGGCATGGCGGCGACCGCATCCGTTTCGACGCTGATCAGCCTGACGTCCCTGCGCCCGCTGCCTTTTCCCGATGCCGAAAGACTGGTGCGCATCTGGAACGTCGAGCAGGGCTCTGCGCGGCAGGATTCGCTTGCGCCGGCCGATCTGGCCGATCTGAAAGCCGGTATGGGCTCGCTTGACCGACTCGAAGCCACGGCGCGATCGCGGCTGATCTGGGATCGACCGGGTGAACCGGGACGAAGAGTCGAGGGTGAGGCGATCACGCCCGGCTATTTCTCACTGCTGAACATCGGACCTTTCATCGGCCGGCTGATCTCGGCCGACGAGTTCTCGCGCGGCGAGCCGGTGATGCTGCTGTCGCACGCCACCTGGGGGCGTGAATTCCTGTTCGATCCCGAGATTGTCGGCAAGACTATCCGCACCCTCACCCAGGACCAGGAAATCGCCACCACCTACTCGATCGTCGGCGTACTGCCGCCGGACTTTCACGGCACGATCGAGGACGACATGCCGGATCTCGAGTTCTTCATTCCGTTCCGCGCCTACCTCGAGGCAGACATGCGCAGCCGGCGCGACGTCCGCAACGTGCTCGCCATCGGCCGCCTCGCCGACGGTGTGGCGCTGCCCACCGCGCAGGCCGAAGCCGACGCCCTGGCCGATACGCTGGCGCCGGAATTCGCCGAAATCTCCGAAGGGCACGGATTTCAGGTCGAACGCCTGGGTGCAAGCTGGCGCGCAGGATTCAATCGGGCCAACGGACTGCTGGCCGGCGCAGCGGCGCTGCTGCTGGCTATCGCGGTACTCAACGTGGCGATGCTGCTGGTCAGCCGCACCGTGGAAAGAAGGCACGATCTGGCGATTCGCGGCGCGCTTGGCGCCGGCCGCACGCGCCTGCTGGTCCCGATCATGGGTGAAACCATCCTGCTGTCGCTGGTCGGCGGCCTGATCGGCTGCATCGTCGCCGCACCGCTTCTTTCCGGCTTCCTGACGGTGGCCGGGACCGATATCCCAAGCTACATGACGATCGAGATCGACGGTTACACGCTGGCGATCGCCTTCGCCGCGATGCTGATCGGCGGATTGCTGGCGGCCTCGCTGCCCGCCTGGGCGGCGTCCCGGGTCGACGTCAGCGACTCGCTGCGCGACGGATCCGGGCGGTTGACCGGCTCACGCAGCACCTCGCGCTGGGGC
>DATFJJ010000189.1:0-3119 GCA_035269245.1 Wenzhouxiangellaceae bacterium
CGAAGCCGTGGTGGTCGACGAGCTGCATGCGCTCGTTGGTTCGAAACGCGGCGCGCATCTGGCGCTATCCCTGGCCCGGCTGGATCGCGTTGCGCGGAGACCGGTCCAGCGGATCGGCCTTTCGGCCACTGCGCGTCCGACCTCTGCGCTGGCCAGGTTCCTGGGTGGCGGGGCCGATTGCGACGTGATCGAACCCGAGCGCGCGGTACAAGTCGAGCTGCAAGTCGAACTGCCGTCGATCCCCCTGGGTGCGTTTCCCAACCACGGGCACTGGCAGCAGATCCATGAGCGGATCGTCGCGCTGAGCACCACGTCGGGACAATCCGGAAGGACGAGCCGTTCCCTGCTGGTCTTCTGCCAGACGCGGGCGCAGGTCGAACGCACTGCAGCGGCGCTGGACCAGGCGCTTGCCGAGGGCGGTATTCCCGGCCAGGTGGGCGCGCATCACGGGAGTCTCGACGCGACTCATCGCGAGGCCATGGAAGCCCGCTTCAAGGCCGGCCAGTTGCGAATCCTGGTCAGCAGTGCATCGCTGGAGCTCGGACTTGATCTCGGTCACGTCGACCGCGTATGCCAGTTGGGTGTGCCGGGATCGGTCAACCTCGTTCGCCAGCGTGCCGGGCGCAGTGGGCATCGGCCCGGCCGGCGCCCGTGCATGCACGTTTTTCCGCTGACGCTGAACCAGCTCGTCGAAGCCCGGGCTCTGGAAAAGGCGCTTGCCGAAGGTGAGATCGACGCCTGCGAAATACCGGAAGCTCCGGTGGACGTACTGGCCCAGCACCTGGCCGCGATGATTGCCGGCGGCGAGAACGACCCGGATCGAATGCTGGCGGTCGCGCGCTCGGCCTGGCAATACCGCAGCCTGGAGCGCGGCTGCCTCGAGACGCTGCTGGCGCTGCTCGAACGACCGATCGACAACATGCCGGCCGCGCAGACTCGCCCGATGATCGTGCGCAATCGCACCGATTCCGCTGATGACGAGTGTATGGACAGCCGCAATCATCGGTGGCGCGCGCTTCCCGGCGCCGAGCAGCTGGTGCTGACCAACGCCGGGGTGATCCCCGAATTCTTCGAATACGACGTGGTTCGCAGCGACACCGGCGACAAGGTCGGGACGCTGGACGAAGAGTTCGCTTTCGAATCGTCGCCGGGACAGGTGCTGCAACTGGGTCGCCGGGCGTGGCGGATCCTGCGCGTGACGACCGGTGAGGTACGGGTGGAACCGGCCGACGAGGATCCGGTGCACCTGCCGTTCTGGTTCGGCGAAGGGCCCGGGCGCACCCGCGAGATGTGCGACGCGATGCTCGCGGCCATGGCCGAGGCCGGCTCGGGTCGTCTTCATCCGCAAGCCGCGGCGATGCTGATCGAATCGAGGCAGGTGCTGGGCGCGCTGCCCGCAGCCGATCGGCTGGTGATCGAGCGTTTCGCAGATCCGGGCGGCGACCGGCACGTGGTGTTGCACACCTTCGCCGGCGCGCGCATCAACCGTGCCTGGGGCCTGGCGCTGCGCAAGCGCTTCTGCCGCCAGTTCAATTTCGAGCTGCAAGCGGCCGCCACCGACGACGGCATCCTGATCTCGCTGGGCGTGACCAGTCACTTCGACCTGCCCGACGTCGTCGGGTTCGTTCGCGCCGCGAATGTCGCCGGCGTGCTTACCCAGGCGCTGCTCGATACACCGCTTTTCGTGACACGGTTCCGGTGGTGCGCCAACAATGCGCTTGTATTGCTGAAGAATGCTCTCGACGGCCGGTTGCCGGCCCAGCGTCAGCGCAGTCAGACCGAAAACCTGATTGCCTGCGTGTTCCCGGATCAATTGGCCTGCCTGGAAAATCTCAGCGGCCCGCGCCAGGTGCCGGAGCATCCTCTGGTGCAGCAGGCACTGGCCGACTGCCTGCACGACTACATGGATCTTGAAGGCCTGCAGGCGCTGCTGGAACGCCTGGAGCAGGGTCGGATCGCGGTGCATGCGGTCGATACGCCGAAGCCCTCGCCGCTGGCCGAGGCGCTGATCCATGCGCCGCGATACAGCTACCTGGACGAAGCCGCGGCCGAGGAACGCCGTACCCGCAACTTCGAGCAACCCGTCGGGCAGGCAACAAGAACAACTGCACGCGCGAGACCTTCGGTCGTAGCCGACAGTGGCGAGGAGATTTATGCAACCGGAACACGAGAAACCGCGGCGGCGGCACGACACTGCCCGGGCGCGGAAAGCCTCGAACGATTGCTCTCGGCGTGCGGCTTCCTGACTGCGGGCGAGGGCGAGGCGGGCGTTGGAATGTCTCGTCCGGTGCCCGCCGGCGGCTGGACGCGGTGGTTCTCCCAGCTTGTGCGCGAAAAGCGTGCGTTGAGCGTGTCGGCCGGACAAGGTCTGCCCAGTGCGTGGGTGACCGTGGAAAGGCTGGGTTGGATGCTGGCGTTGAATCCAAAGCTGGAGGTCAGACCCTGGATCAGCCCGACGCTGATCCAGGTGTCATTGGACGCGCCGGAACAAGCACTCGATCGACTGGTCGCTGCGCGACTGCGAATCGATGCCACTACGACGCATGACGACCTGCTGACAATGCTGGCCATCGACAGGCGCATCGCAACCCCGACCCGCTCCGGGCACGAACTGAAATCTGCGCTTGAGTCCTGAAACCCGGCCCGCCTTCGTGAACGCGCCGCGCGGGCTTTTAACCGGGATTCCGTTACAATTATCCTGATTCGAATTCAACCGGTATCTCATGACCGAGCAAGCAGAAGCCACGACCATTCCGATTACGGTGAAGAGCGGCGAAAAAGTGCGGAAGCCGCAGGGGTTCACCGCGATCCGCGACGGCATCAAGGCCAGGCGGGACGCGGACGACGGCGGCCACCTGCGCAAACCCGACTGGCTGCGCGTACGGCTTCCCTCCGGCGGCAAGTACGAGCAGGTCAAGGCGAACGTAAGAAAGCACAAACTGGCTACCGTATGCTCGGAGTCAAAATGCCCGAACATCGGCGAATGCTGGAGCGCCGGCACCGCGACCATCATGCTGATGGGCGACGTATGCACCCGCGCCTGTCGATTCTGTTCGGTGGATACCGGCAATCCGCGCGGATGGCTTGATGCCGAAGAACCGGTCAATGCCGCCGAATCG
>DATFJJ010000190.1:0-8213 GCA_035269245.1 Wenzhouxiangellaceae bacterium
TCAGACCGTTACCGAAGCCCAGATTGGTGGCGTTCACCGAAACGTTCACCGCCGGAAAGGTCTGGCGAATGCGTCCCACCGAATCGTCTTCGGACGCATTGTCGACGACGTGAATGGTGCCGGGACTCGTTTGCAGCGCCGCAAGCGATTCGAGGCAGGCCAGGGTATCGTCGGCGCCATTGAAGTTGAGCAAGACGACGGCCACGCTTTCCGCGCGCCAGTCAGGCTGCCGCTGCGAGGCCACCGCATCTGCGACTTCATCGGTTCGGGGCATCATGGCCGGTCGCCGTGAATCCGGCGGTGGCAGGCCGCGACCGCGTCGGCCACCGCGTCGGGCAACGGCCGGGCGCAGGCCTGGGCAAGTTCCAGCACATGTTCCGGACGGGTCGTGCCGAAAACGGCGCTGCTTACGCCCGGCCGTGCGAGCACCCATGCAAGCGCGAGCTGCGCCGGGGTCCAGCCTGGCACGGCCAGCGCCTTGCGCAGGCACTTGCGGCAGCGTCTTTCGGCGTGGCTGCCGCGCTGCGAGAGCGCCCGGGCCAGGTACCAGAGTCCGCTGCTGCGGGTCATCCAGCGTGCCAGCGGTGGTGCGAAACGCATACGCGCCAGCGGTTCGGCGACCAGCACGCCCTGGCCGGCATCGGCAGCCCTGCGGGCCAGTCCGGCGTTGTGCGTATTGGCAACCGAAATGAACGGCATCAGCACGTCGAAAGGCGGACGGCCCAAAATCTGATCGAGCATATCGGCGCCGGCGTTGATGCCGATCAGTTCCACCTTGCCTTCGCCGCGCAGCCGGTCCAGCGCGGCTAGCAGATCGTCGGTGAGGTCGGCAGGGCCGGGCCCGTGCAGCTGCAGCAGTGAAATGCGCTCGAGGCCGAGGCGTTCGAGGCTTTCGTGGACCTGCTCGGTAACCCCGCCCGGGCTGAAGTCGCGAACGATTCGGCCGTTGCGGCCACTGCGTGTTCCGGCCTTGGTTGCGAGCACCAGATTTTCAAGGTCGACGCCTGACGCCTTGACCATACGGCCCAAACGTCTTTCGGCTTCGCCGCCGGCATAGGAGCCGCCGGTATCGAACAGCGTGATGCCGCAGGCCAGCGCGGCGTCGAATACGGCGCGGGCCCGATGTTCCGCGAAGCCGGGGCGGGCCCAGTAGCTGGCGCAGCCAAGGCCCAGTTCCGATATTTCTCGGCCGGTGCGCCCCAGCGGACGCCTGGCTATTGTTGCCGCTTGCGGGTTCATATCGGCGGGCGCTGGCTCATGGCGCGATTCGAAACCTGGCCGCAGCCCACACCAGCGGTGTTCGGATTGCCGCATTGAGGATCAGCGCCAGCCACCAGAACGGGCGCTGCCAGCGTGGCCATTCTTGCGAACAATGGCGGTTCAGATACCGCCACAGACCCCGGTGCTTGGCCCATAGCACCGCCACCGGCCTATGGCTGGAAGACTGTCCGCCAGCGTGAACGACCTCGACTTCGGGCACCCAGCGCAGCGTTTGGCCGGCTTCGGCCAGCCGGGCGAACAGGTCCAGATCCTCGAAATGCAGCGGGTAGCCTTCGTCCATGCCGCCGACTGCGACGAATGCATTTCGGCGCATCAGCATGCACGCGCCGGACACGGCTTCGATCTCGATCGCGTTCTCTGGGGCCGGCGTATTGGTGGTATCTATGCCCGGGCCGCCCAGCGGCAGCAATTCGTTGACGATCCGCGACGGGGTGGGGAGACGCCGCCGGCTGCCTCGCTGTTCCTTGCCGTGACAATCACGCACCTTGCCGGAAACCAGCGCGGCCTCCGGATGGTGATCCAGTTCATCGATCAGGCGCGCCACGGCGGCAGGATCAATCAGACAGTCCGGATTGAGGATCAGCAGGAATTCGCGCGTGGCGTGCTCGGCGGCGCGATTGACCCCGGCGGCGAAACCGGTGTTCCGGCCGGCGCGGTCGATGGTGATCGGATGGCTGGAACCGGTCACGGCAGCCCCGGTCTCGGCTGGCCGCTGAATCGGCTTGAGGCTGTCGTCGGTCGAGCCGTTATCGACCACGATCAGGTTCGGCTCGCCGGCGTGCTCGGGACGGATGTTTGCCAGCGCGCGGGCCAGCCAGCCACCTGCGTTGTAATTGACCACCAGCACGTCGACGCGGGCCAGGCGGTCGGTTACGGAGCCGGCCCGGGCATCGGCCGCGCCGTTCATTCGCGTCCGATCAGCCATTGCCTCAGGCGTCGCCAAAACGGGCTCCTTCGAGTCAGCGATTCTTTCAGCCGTTCGATTTCGGCATCGCGCTCGGCCAGCAGGTGGCCTGCGCGTATGTGCTTGCGCACTTCGTCGTTGTAGTGGCTGTAGACGCTCTCGGCGCGATCGTCGAACAGCGACAGCCCTGCCGGCTCCGGCAGATCGATTTCATTTGCGGCGGCCACCGCGATGAAATAGAGGGGAGAAGGTGCCGGATGGTTTGCATGCGCCACTGTGCCGTCGGCTTCGCTGGTCAGGCATTCGGCGCCCGCTGAGTCCGCGTCCAGTTGCCACAGCGCCGAGTTGAACGTCAGCTTCTGGCCAAACAGCCGGAAATTTGGAAAGTACCGGGTCAGCAGATCCTCGAACTGCTCGCGATAAAGCTCGCGCACGTGGAATTCGTTTTCGAATCCGGTGTCGTCGGAGTAGGTCTTCTTGTCCGGCGACGATATCAGCAGGAAACCCCCGGGCTTGAGCACGCGCCGGAATTCGGTCATCAGTTCATCGTGTTCGGCAAGGTGTTCCAGCGTTTCGAACGACACCACCGCGTCGAAGCGATCGTCGTCGAACGGTAGTTCGAGGGCGCTGGCCTGGACGAACTCGAGGCCGTCGCGCCCGTAGCGGCGGCCGGCGTGATCAATGGTGGTCGGATCGATGTCGACGCCGGTGACCGAATTTGCGGCATCGGCCAGGATGCGGCTGCCGTAGCCTTCGCCGCAGGCGCAGTCGAGTACTTCCAAACCGTCAACCAGGCGCTGTGCCCAGGCGTAACGGTGCCAGTGCTCGTGGAAGATTTCGCGCACGCATTCGGGCGTGAAACGCTCTCCGGTGAATTCCAGTGCCGGAGACGGCTTGTCTTGTTCGCTGGCGGTCATCGCGCGGTTTTACCGGACGAGGTCATCGGCGCCAGAAAGGCGACGGGCAGCCGCGGATGGACGCGAATGAACGCAGATAGAATTCGAAAGCAGGGCGCAGGGCACTAGAGCCGGAATTCCTTGCCGAGGTAGACATTGCGTACTTCCTCGTCGGCCAGCACCGCGTCGGGCGGACCCTGGGTGAGTACGCGGCCTTCGGAGATGATGTAGGCGCGGTCGCAGATGCCCAGCGTTTCGCGCACGTTGTGGTCGGTGATCAGGATGCCGATGTCGCGATCGCGCAGGCGGCCGACGATATGCTGGATTTCTCCGACCGATATCGGGTCCACACCGGCGAAAGGCTCGTCGAGCAGAATGAAGCGCGGGTCGGCGGCCAGTGCGCGCGCGATCTCGACGCGCCTTCTTTCGCCGCCCGACAGGCTTACGCCCATCTGGTCGGCCAGGTGAGAGACGTTGAATTCGTCGAGCAGACGGCCCAGTTCCTGCTTGCGCTGCTCGCGGTCGAGATCCTTGCGCAATTCCAGGATGGCGTCGACATTGTCCTGTACCGAAAGCCGCCGGAAGATCGAGGCTTCCTGCGGCAGGTAGCCAAGCCCGAGTCGGGCGCGACGGTGCATGTTGGCGCGGGTCAGATCGTGCTCGTCAACCGTGATCTTGCCGCCGTCGGCCGGCACCAGGCCGACGACCATGTAGAAGCAGGTGGTCTTGCCGGCGCCGTTGGGACCCAACAGGCCGACGACTTCGCCGCGGTGGACCTCGAGTGATACGTCGTGGACGACGGCGCGCCCACGGTAACGCTTGACCAGGTGTTCGGCGCGTAGCATCAGCTTCCCGTCGGCGGGTCGATCGGTCCGCCTTCCTCTGTATCCTGTGCGTCCTCGGCTTCCGGTTCGATGGCAGCTTCGTCTTCGCCGGAACCTCGATTGCGCATTGAATCGCCTTCCAGCACGACGCGGGCCTGGTTGCCGTCGCTGCCGCGGCCGGAAAGACTCTCGGTGTCCAGATCGTAGACAAGCTGATTGCCGGTGAATTCGCCCTGCTCATGCCGGAGGCGGGCGTTTCCGGTCAACGTCACGACGTTCTCGATCACCTCGAATTCGATCTGATCGGCCCTGCCCTCGACAATGCTGCCGTCGTCGAGCCGATCGCGCCATGTCGTCGGATTTCCGAAAAGCTCTACCAGCGTGATGCGCCCATCCTCCTGATGAACCACGCCCTCGTCGGCATAAACCAGCATCGCGCCTCGCTGGATGCTGACGTTGTCGCTGAAGCGGGTGACGCCGGAGCGCAGATCGTACTGGTTGGTGTCGGAATCGATGATGATGGGCGGCGCGATAACCGTCTGATCGACGGCCTGGGCGGCCACTTCGGCGGCCGATTCCCGGCCTGATTCCTGACCGCCTGCGAGGCTACTCGCGAACAGCAGCGCCGGCAGGGCGATAAATCGCATGGACATCCTGGTCAAGCTCCATTCTTTCTTCATCTATCCAGGCGGTAAGAGTACCACCGGTCAGTTCGGTTCCGTCCTGCCGCATGACCGCAACTCCCGGGGAGTAAAGCGTGGCGTCGCCACGATCGTATCGGACTTCATCGGATTCGATCCAGATCGTCCCGCGCGGGTGCGATTTGTTGATGCGTACCCTGCCTTGCAGCGTGAGGCTGCGCGAGTCGCGTTCGATCAGCGCAAACTCGGACGTGCCGGCCCAGGCCTGGTCGGCCGGATCGATCACGAAGCGCGGCTCGGGAATGCGTGCCTCGCGAGTCACCGCATCGTGTTCCAGCCGGGGGCCTGCGATGTCCAGCGTCAGCGTGCCTTCGGCGTCGAAGAACTGCGCCTCGAAATCGCCGAGCGCGTAGTCTATATCCGGCTGCACGTTTTCGGGCGCCGGTGGCTGCGGTTGCCAGGCCTGGTTCAGCCACCAGTTGCCGGCGACCATAACGGCCAGCGCGAGTGCCGAGAGCAGCCAGTAGCGTCGACGGTTCATCGACGCGTCACCAAATAACAGTAGCGTCGACGATTCATCGACGCTTCACCATGAAACAACAGCGTCGAAGATTCACAGGCGCATCACCGGAACGACTGCCGCCATTCATCCAGCAGGCCGTGACCGGCCAGCAGCAGCTCGGCCGCTTCCCGGGCCGCCCCGCGGCCACCTTTGGCACGCGTGGCGTAGTCGGTCTGCTCGATGATCCATTCGTCGGCGTCGCCGGGACACAGCTTGAGCCCGGCCTGGCACATTGCCGGCCAGTCGACCAGGTCATCGCCCATGTAGGCGACCTGGGCCGCGGCAAGCCCGGTACGCGTGAGGATTTCGCCGAACGCCGCGCCCTTGTCTTCGCGGCCCTGAAGCAGGTTCTCGATGCCTAGCTCGCGCATGCGCACCTGGACCAGGTTTGAGCTTCTTGCGGTAAGTGCAACCACCGTGAAGCCGAACCGCATCAGACCCTTCAGACCGAGCCCATCGCGCGAGTGGAAGGCCTTGATCTCCTGACCGCTGTCGTCGCGATAAAGCCGGCCGTCGGTCATTACGCCGTCGATGTCGAACACGATCGCCCGAATGGCGCCCGCGCGCTTGAGCAATTGCGGTGACCATCGGGGCGCGCGGTCTCCGGCGTTCATACGACGCCGGCCTGCAGCAGGTCCTGGAAGTTGAGCGCGCCGACAAGCCGCTTTTCCTCGTCGACGACAAGCAGACCCTGGATGCGCCGGGCCTGCATCAGCTCGACCGCGCTTGCGGCCAGTTCGTTCGGACCGATGGTCTGGGGGTCGGCGGTCATCAGTTCGCGAACCGGCGTGGTCCGGATGTCGCCACTGTCGTCCAGGCCACGACGCAAATCTCCATCCGTGAGAATGCCGGCAACGCGGCGGTCTGCGTCGATGACCGCGCACAGGCCGAGCCGGCCGCGGGTCATGATCACTATTGCCTCGGAGATCGTCTGCTCGGGCGCGATCGTGGGCAGGTCGGACTCGCCGTGCATCACGTCGGCAATGTGCAGCAGCAGGCGCTTGCCCAGCGTGCCGCCGGGGTGGGAGCGGGCGAAATCCTCGGCCGTGAAGCCGCGCGCCTCCAACAGCGCGATCGCCAGCGCATCGCCCATCGCCAGCTGGGCCGAGGTCGATGCTGTGGGCGCCAGGCCCAGTGGGCAGGCCTCCCGGTCCACGCTTGTATCCAGGTGCACGTCGGCATGTCGCGCCAGGCTGGAATCGGCGTTCCCGGTCATCGCGATCAGGCCGACGCCGATGCGCTTGATGACCGGCAGCAGGTTGACCACTTCGCCCGTCTCGCCCGAGTTGGAAAGCGCGACGATCACGTCGCCGGAACGGATCATGCCGAGATCGCCGTGGCTGGCTTCCGCGGGATGGACAAAGAATGCCGGTGTGCCGGTGGATGCCAGCGTGGCGGCAAGCTTGTGTCCGATGTGTCCGGATTTGCCCATGCCGGTGACGATCAGATGGCCGTCGCAGGCCAGAATCAGCCGGCAGGCGTCGACGAAGGCGCCATCCAGTCGCCGCGCCAGCGCCTGGATGGCCGCGGCTTCGGTGGCAAGCACTTCGCGCGCCCGCTCGATAAGGGCGTCGGGATTCTGAATTCCGTTGTCGATTCGATCGCTCATGATATCGGTCCGGTGTGTTGCCGCAGTCTATCGCTTACTCGCGTATTGTCGACCCGCCTTGTTCATCATCCATCCGGAGCGTCGCAGTCCAGGCGGTGGTCAACAAGGCGGGATCAAAGTGCCTGCTGGAAAACGGCGAACTGGTAGACGATGTAGGTTGTCAGCAGCACGCCGGCGCTGACCCTTCCGATGCGGCCGCCAAAGACGGCCATTCCGGCAAGCATCATGAACGTGATCGCCACCACCGGGAGGTCGCGCACGATCAGCAGCGACTCGATGGCCATCGGATGAATGAGCGCCGCGATGCCGAGCACGCCCAGCAGGTTGAACAGGTTGGATCCCAGGATATTGCCGATGCACAGGTCGTCTTCCTTGCGCAGCGCGCTGGCCATCGCGGCGGCAAGTTCGGGCAGGCTGGTGCCCAGCGCCACGATGGTCAGCCCGACAACGGCTTCGGATACGCCCAGCAGGGTGGCCATTCCAACGGCGCCTGTGACCAGTAACTGCGCGCTGAGCGGCAGCACGACCAGACCGACCAGGGTCCAGGCCGTTGCGGCCCGGTTGTTCATATCCTGTGAGATTTCATTCACCAGGGCCCGTGTCGCCGGGTCGAGATCCACTTCGCGGCGGCCCCGGTACAGCATTGCGCCAATGAACAGTGCCAGTCCACCGGCCAGGATCATGCCGTCGAGCCGCGACAACGAACCGTCGATCATCAACAGCGCGGTCAGCGCGGTCACGGCTGCCAGCGACGGTATCTCGCGAAAACAGGTGGACCGGTCTATGCTCATCGGGTAGACCAGGCACGTCAGGCCCAGAATCAGGCCGATATTGGCGATGTTGGAGCCGAGCGCGTTGCCCACTGCAAGCGACGGGTTACCCTCGAGCGAGGCCAGGGCCGACACCACCATTTCCGGCGCCGAGGTGCCGAAGCCGACAATCGTAACGCCGACGACCAGTGCCGAGATTCCGAAATTGCGCGCCAGCGCCGACGCGCCGGCCACGAGCCGATCGGCTGACCAGACCAGCAGAACGAATCCGACCAGGAGATAGACAAGCGAAGCAATCAGCGACATAGGTTGGTGTCAGGACAGGAAATAGGCATTTCAGATAGAGCTTCCTTGGTTTGTTTTCGTCGCTGGGTCTGGCGCGTTTCGTATACCATGATGGGGTCAGGCAAGCGAGTCATGCCCCGTTCGAGGGAAGACTTGCAGCCGTGCGCGGCTTTCTGCCCTGCATCCGAACCAAAATCCCGGGTCGAAAGTATGCCCGGCTTCAGACAGGAATTCCCAAGAGATATGGACAGCGAACGGATAGAGCAACAGCTGCGGGCTGCTTTTCCGCAGGCCGAGATCAGTGTTTCCAGCGACGACAATGTACATTTTACCGCGAAAGTTGTCGACGTCGGCTTTGACGGACTCAACCGCGTGGCGCGGCACCGCCAGGTGCACGATGCGATCGGACCGGCACTGGGCCGAGAAATTCACGCGCTGACG
>DATFJJ010000191.1:0-6398 GCA_035269245.1 Wenzhouxiangellaceae bacterium
ATCTCCAGCCGCCTTGTGGCCGAAACGAAAATCGGCCCCGATAATGACCTGGCCCACATTCAGGCCTCGGACCAGCACGTCCCTGGCGAACGCCTGTGGAGACAGCATCGAAAAAGCCCGATCGAACCGGAGCTGCGCCAGGATATCGATACCGAGGCGTGCCGCGACATCGATCTTGTCGCGCAGCTTCATCACGCGCGGCACCGGATCGTTCGGCGCAAAGAATGTTCGCGGCAGCGGCTCGAAGCAAAGCATCGCCGGCCGACTTTCCGGGGCGAATCGGACGGCTCGTGCAAGCAGCGCCTGGTGGCCCCGATGAAGCCCGTCGAAATTGCCGATCGCCAGTGCGAGCCGACGGTCATCGGCAAGCCGGGCGGGGAGGTGGCGAATCAGTTGCATGCACGGGCCTTGGGGTGGACGCTGCGGTTGTCGAAAAAATCGAAGGGTGATTTCAGCCGCGGATGCACGCGGATGGACGCGGATAAAGACAGATCAATGCAGGAGTAAAACAAGTTCAGCGGCAGATTTCGGCCGCTGGATCGAATTCTGCAATTCATCGAACTGCATCGAAATAAATCACTTTTTATTATCTGCATTTATCTACCCGCGCTCATCTGCGTGAATCCGCGGCAAAATCGCTTTCCCGATCTATTTCCACGACCGCCGAATTCTACCGCCTCGGCAATGAATCATTCCGGGTCGCGCGGGCGCATCAGGGTCGAGGGTCGAAGGCCGAGCGCTGCAAGGGCCAGCGCGTAGACTGCTGCGCCGGCCCCTATCGCCCCGGCCAGCCAGACGACGCGCGGCGCCAGTCCCATGTCCAGCCAGTCGGCGGTTGGCGGCACCAGCCAGTAAAGCGCCAGAACCATCGCCAGGCCCGAGATGCCGATGCGCGCCAGGTCGCGCCAGGGAAATGCCGGCGCCAGGCCCTGGCGTGCAAGGCTTTTCCACAGAAGCAGGGCGTTAAGCCAGGCCGATGCGCTCGAGGCCAGCGCCAGCCCGGCGTGCGCGCCCGGGTTTAACGCTAGCGCCTGCCACGGATCGTTCAGCAGCAGCCCGCCGGCCAGGTGCCAGGTGATGGCACCGACGAACACGATGTTCAGAACCATGTTGACGACCAGCGCCAGAACCGCGATGCGCACCGGGGTTCGGGTGTCCTGGCGCGAATAGAACGCCGGTGCCAGGATCTTCACCCCGATGAAAGCAGGCAGGCCGACGCAATAGGCGCTCAGTGCCAGGGCGGTCATGTCGACGTCCCTGGTCGAAAACTCGCCGTAGTGGAAAAGCGTGGTTGCGGTCGGGCCTCCGAGCACCGCCAGCCCGACCGCGGCCGGCAATCCGATGACCAGGCCGAGCAGCACAGCCCATTCCAGCGTACTGCGGAAGCGCTCGGTGTCCGAGCGCGCATGCAGCGAGGACAGGGTAGGCAATATCACAACCGAAAGCGCGACGCCGAACATGCCCAGAGGAAACTCCATCAGCCGATCGCCGTAGTACAGCCAGGAGATGCTCGCTTCGACCAGCAGGGACGCGATCAGCACGTCGAGCAGCAGATTGATCTGTGCGACCGACGAGCCGAAAAGGGTGGGAATCATCAATTTCATGATCCGGCGTACGCCCGGGTGACCGAAATTCGGGCGGGGCAACGGCAGCAGACCGTGGCGCGCAAGCGCAGGCAGTTGGATGGCGAGTTGCAGCATGCCTGCTACGAGCACGCCCCAGGCCAGGGCCTTGACCGGCTCCGGGAAACGTTCGCTGAACACGACCGCCGCGGTAATCAGGCAGACATTGAGCAGTGCCGGCGTCAGGGCCGGCAGGGCAAACTTGCCCAGCGTGTTAAGGATGCCGCCGGAAAGCGCGGTCAGCGCGATGAACAGCAGGTATGGAAAGGTCACCCGCAGCATTTCGGCGGCCAGTCCCTGTTGGTAGGGATCGTCGGCGAAGCCGGGTGCGAATATGGAAACTACCCAGGGTGAGGCCAGCATTCCGGCGCCGGTCAGCGCAAGCAGTACCGCCAGCAGGCAGCCGGCGGTGGCGTCGACCAGCGATTTCATCTCGGCCTGGTCGCCGCGTTCGCGGTATTCGGCCAGCACCGGCACGAAGGCCAGCGAGAACGAGCCCTCGGCGAACAGCCGGCGCAGGAAATTGGGAATCTTGAACGCGACGAAGAACGCGTCGGTGGCGGCACTGGCGCCGAAATAACGGGCCAGCACCACGTCGCGTAAGAGCCCCAGCACGCGCGAGACCAGCGTCATGCTCGAGAACGAGAAGATCGAGCGCATCAGGCTCATCGGTTGCAGGATCTTCCGCAAAGCCTGAAGCCGGCGGATCTCTTGACTACAGAGGCAGAAGCAGCGATACTATACGGCTTGATTTTTATCATTATTGACCGTCATATTAATTGTCATTACCCACTGTAGTCAAAAAGGTTTCAGGAGCAATTCGTGGCCAATAGCCCATCAGCACGCAAGCGCGCCCGCCAGTCCGAGCGCAATCGACAGCATAATGCGGGCCAGCGCTCGTATGTGCGCACCATGATCAAGAAGGTCGTCAGTGCCGTCAAGGCCGGCGACAAGACCGCCGCCGAGGCCGCCTACAAGGCCGCCGTGCCGGCGATCGATCGGTCAGTCAGCAAGGGCGTCATGCACCGCAACAAGGCTGATCGTCACAAGTCACGCCTGGGTCAGCACGTCAAGAGCCTCTAGGGTCCCCTGGGGACTTTCCGCGACGTCGGCCCCCGGCTGGACGTTGTGGCGTACTGCCGCGAATCATCATGCGCGGTTCGCGCCCTCGGGTTTTTCCTCGTGCCGTTCAGGCCTTATCCGGACTCTTAAGCCAGCGGTCGCACCAGTCCAGTTTTGGATGTTCCGTGCCCAGCGCCAGGGCAATCACGTTCCGTGCATTCTTCAATGCCGGAAGCGCGCTGCGATCACCGGATTCGAGGCGTGCGGCGAGCAATATGGCGCTGGCTTCGCTGATTCGCCATTCGCTCATAGACAGTTCGTCGCGTCGTAGCTCCAGACACCGACGGGCCAATGTTTGGGCGGCCTGCGGCTCGGAATCGATCTTGAGCCGTGCGGTCTCGCAATATGCCTGTGCAAGGTATACATTCGAAGCAGGTTGCAGATCTTCCAGCTTCCGCGTCGCAGCGGTCAATCGTTCGGTCGCCAGGCGAGTTGCCCGGGCCTCCCCGAGCGCGGTCTGAAATTCCGCGATCTTGGTGAAAAGATGATCCGGCCCGACAATGCTTTCGAATCGCTTTCGGGCAGCCTCCAGATCGTCCAATGCCGGTGCGAAATTGCGTGCCGCCAGCTCTACCCGTCCGCGCGCCAGTACGGCTCGTACGTGGTTTAGACTGTCCCGACCTTCGAAGCGCTCTATCATCGCGACGCCGCGCCTCACGTGGTCTCGGGCCTGTTCGAGCCGGTGACGCGTTGCCAGCAGTGAGCCCAGATTCAGATGGGCGGCGGCCAAGGCACCGGATTCTCCGAATTTCTCGAGCCGGCGTCGAATGGCTTCCCGGTAAAGTGGTTCAGCTTCGGCCAGCTCGCCGCGCTGGTGCAGCAGACCGGCCAGGTTGGCCATCACCGTCAGTGCGCTGGATCCGTTTTCCAGTCCGAGCCCACGCCAGTTATCCAGCGCTTCGCGCAGAAACGGCATTGCTTCCCCGGCGCGGCCAGCGTAAATCAGCGTCGTGGCCAGGTTGTTGCTGGTGGTGGCGCGAAGGCGCGAAGGCGCCGGTTCGCCCCTGGCCAGGTCAAGGGCTTCGCGAAGTGTCGAAACCGCATTGTCCCATTGCCCCTGGACGCGCAACGCCTGGCCGCGAATCTGCATCACGTCGGCGATCCGTGCAGCGTTTCGGCCGGAAGACTGGCGCAAGAAATCGAGCGCGTTGCCGGTGAGTGCGACGGCCCCGGCGGCATCGCCCTGGCGCAGACGAACCTGGGCAAGATCAGCGCGCGCAATGGCCTGCATCAGTGGCGAGGCCAGATTGGGCTTGTATTCGACGAACGACGAGAGCAGAGGCTCGGCGCTGGCGAAATCGTTCATCGCGATGTAAATCTCGCCCAGCAGGACGTTGATTGAGACCATCATCTGGGGGTCGTTGGCATACAGTCGCTCGGCGACCTGCACGCTCTCGGTCAACAATTCGCGCGTGGACAATTCCTGGTCTGTGTTGTTCTGACCCACTTCGCGAAAAAGCAGAACCAGCTGTTCGCGCAACAGTGTCGAGCGTTCCGCTTCGAAACGCGCAGCATCACGCTCGGCCGCCGCGATCCGGGCCTGCCAGTAGATTCCGGCTATACCCGCGACAACTGCAATGAGCGCCAGGCCGGCCAGACCGGCCGCCACCTGGTGTCGACGCGCCCATAGGCCGATTCGGCCGATCACGCGGTAATCGACCACCGACACGGGTCGACTGGCCATCAGGGCGCGGATATCGCTGATCATTTCCGGCACCGAGCGATACCGGCGGTCCGGATGCTCCGCATTTGCCTTGTTGATGACCGCCGCTACCGCGGCCGGTCTGGGTATGGCCAGCTCTGACGGTTGAACGGCCACGCCGTGTGCGCCCGGCTGGCCGGTCAACATCCAGCGTAGCAGTGAGCCCAGCGCATGGATGTCGCTCTGGGTCGAGGCCGGGCTTCCCTTTAGTTGCTCGGGTGCGGAGAACGCCGGGGTCAGGGCTTCGGTCCGCCCCGGGCCCAGCCGCTCTGCGGAAATCAGGCGCGCGACACCAAAGTCCAGCAACTTCGGCCTTCCGTCGGATCCGATACGGATATTGGCCGGCTTGATGTCGCCGTGCACCACCTGTCGCTGGTGGGCGTGCGCAACGGCTTCCGCGATGTCGGCAAACAGCCCCAGGCAGCGGCTGCCGTTCGGATCGCCGTCAGCGTTTGTCCGTTCACGGCAATCGGCAAGATCTTCGCCTTCGATCCATTCCATTACCAGGTAGTTCTGGCCATCGGAAAGTGTGCCGCCGTCGATCACGCGAGCGATGTTCGGATGATCCAGGCGAGCCAGCAGCTGGGTTTCCACCGCCAGGCGTTCGGCCATCAGCGCATCGTCGGGTGAGCGGATGAACTTGATCGCGACATTCATCTCGAATGCGCCGTCGGCCCGTTCTGCCCGATATACCACGCCCATACCGCCCGCGCCGACCTGCTCCGCCAGCCGCCAGTCACCGATCCGGGTGCCGGCGGGAAGTCCTTCTTGCTGTAGCTTGAGGCTTGTCAGCGCGGCATCGCCGGCACGATCGAATACCGATTCCAGGAACGACGTCGGGTTGTCGGATGCGGCCAGCAGGCGCTTCATCCAGGCATGAATCCGCGGGTGGCTGCATGCCAGATCACGCATTCGCTGCGCACGCGCCGGACTCGACAGGTCCAGCAACTGGTCCAGCAACGCGTCAATGATCTTTCGTCGTGCCGGGGTCAGCCGGCCGGATGGCGTTCGCGTGGTCATCGGAATACCTGAACCGTCGGGTTGCAGCGGGTTCGAGTATATCAACCCACTCCGGGATCGGAATCCGTGTCAGGTACGGCCCAGTTTTTCGGCAATGCTCGAAACCAGTGACTTGAGCCCCGCCCCGGAGACCGACGAGATCGCAAACGACGGGCCTTGCCAGCCCAGGTCGGCAACGATGCGATTCTGGGCGAGCTCGAGCTCCGGGTCTGCCAACTGGTCGGTCTTGGTGATCACCAGCCAGCGGGGCTTGGTCAGCAGTTGGGGGTCGAAACGCTTGAGTTCGTGCTCCAGCGCTCTGACCTGTTCGACAGGATTGCTGCCGTCGATCGGCTGCACCTCGACCAAGTGCAGCAGCAGACCGGTGCGCTGGAGATGCTTGAGGAACTGGTGGCCCAGCCCCGCACCCTCCGCAGCGCCCTCGATAATGCCGGGAATGTCGGCGATCACGAAGCTGCGGCCCGGCTCCAGACTCACCACGCCCAGGTTCGGATGGAGAGTGGTGAAGGGGTAGTCGGCAACCTTCGGGCGTGCTTTGGACACTGCAGAAATCAGGGTCGACTTGCCGGCGTTCGGGAAACCCAGCAGTCCGACGTCGGCAAGCACCTTGAGTTCGAGATGGAGCGCGCGCTCTTCGCCGGCGGTACCTTCAGTGAACTGTCGCGGGGTCCGGTTGACCGAGGACTTGAAATGAATGTTGCCCCGGCCGCCGGTACCACCCCTGGCCACAAGCATGCGTTGCCCGGGTTGTGTGACGTCGCCGATGATCTCATCGGTTTCAACGTTGCGCACGATGGTGCCCAGCGGGACGCGCACAACGATGTCCTCTGCCGACTTCCCGGTTCGCTGCCGGCCGTGTCCGGGCTGGCCATTTCGGGCCTGGAACATGCGGGCATGGCGAAAGTCGACGAGCGTGTTGAGGCCGGGGTCTG
>DATFJJ010000192.1:0-10542 GCA_035269245.1 Wenzhouxiangellaceae bacterium
ACGACGACCAGCAGCGAAAACGCCAGGCTGAAACCGGCCAGCACCAGCAGGTGAACCAGCAGGTCGGCCGTCTGGACGCCCGCCACGTGCAGCGCCAGTTGCGCGAGGTGATAGGGCGGCAGCCACTCGGCGAAACCCTGTAGCCAGGCCGGGAACTGCGAGACCGGCACCCACAGTCCGGACAGGAAGGCCAGCGGCAGGTAGACGATGTTGATCACTGCCGGCGCGGCGTTCGGTGACATCAGCAGCCCGAGACCGAGACCCAGCAGGCAGAACGGCAGGGTGCCCGCCACCAGCACGCCGACAAGCCCCAACCATTGGCCGGGATGCATCCGCACGCCGCCGAATACCGCGGCCAGGACTTCCATCATCACCACGATGACAGCGGCGAAAAGCGCGGCGCCGAACCACTTGCCGGCCACCACGCCGGCCAGCGGTGCCGGCGTGGCGCGCAGCAGCGTGAACCAGCCCTGCGCGCGCTCGGTGGCAATACCGACGCCGAACGAGAACAGCGCCGCGCCCATGATGCCGAAGGTGGCGAAGGTGGCCAGCAGGTAGTGCGCCTGCCCGCGAATCATCACCAGGCCGAAAAACGCGTAGAACATGACCGGAAACAGCAGCGTCGGCAGGCTGTAGGCGGGCATTCGTAAGAGGTTCAGCCACTGGCACTGGACGAACTGCCACCAGGCGGCCGGGCGAACGCCGGAAAAGGAAATCGAGGAGTTCATCATGCGGCCTCCGGGAGTTTGTTGTCGTCGCTTTCGATCAACGCCATGAAGGCGGTTTCCAGGTCTGCGCCGGTGACCTCCAGCACTTCGAGGTCGGCATCGGCTGCCAGCCAGGCCTTGAGCGTTGCCGTCGGGTTGCCGCTCATGACTCGGACGTGGTCTTCCCGTCGGTCAGCCCTGCCGACCGCCGCCAGCGACCGGATCGCCGCCACGGTCATCGACGACCGCGCCCGGATCAGGCTGCTGGGCACATGACTGCGAATGTCGTCCGGGCTGCCCGCGATCAGTTTTCTGCCGCGATGCAGCACCATGACCTGGTCTGCCAGCCGGGCCGCCTCCTCCAGGTAGTGGGTACACAGCAGGATGGAGGCGCCGCTTGCCCGACGCCCCTCGATCACCCGCCACAACCGCTGACGCGCGGCCGGATCGAGGCCGGCGGTGGGCTCGTCGAGGATCAGGAGTTCCGGATTGCCGACCAGCGACAGCGCGAACAGCAGGCGCTGCTTCTGTCCGCCCGAAAGCCGGGCGAAGCGGCGCTGTTCCAGCCCGTGCAGCCCGGCCTCGTCGATGAGTTGTTCCGGTACGGCTGTCCGCGGGTACAGGCTGGCAAACAGCCGGATCAGCTCGAGCACCGTCAGGTTGTCCTGAACCCCGCTGATCTGCAGCATCGCGCCTACGCGTTCGCGAGCCGAGCGCGCCTGCGGCGAGCCGCCGAACAGCTCGATGCTGCCCGTCTGAACCGGCAGCAGGCCGAGCAGCAGGTGGATCAGCGTCGACTTGCCGGCCCCGTTCGGTCCCAGCAGTGCGGTCACCTTGCCGCGGGCCAGCGAGAAGTCGACGCCTTCAAGCGCCTGGTGCGCTCCATACCGATATCCGATACCACTCAGCCGTGCAATGACGCTTGAATTCATGGGAGATACTCCCGTTGACTGAATGTGCAGTCTGCGGTGGCGGACCAACCGACAACAGTGCCGGCCGTCAGGAATCCGGTGTGATGATTGTCATGCCCCGCTCGATGATCGGCTAAGCTCGCGCGCATGAATCGATCTCGCGGCCTTGCATTGGTGGTCCTGGCGGGCGTCGTCTGGCTGTCGGTGGAGGCCTGGTCGACCGTGGCCCCGTCGCTGGAAGAGGGCTGGTTGAACTGGGGCGTCGTCGGCAGGGTGTTTCTTCCGCTGATCCTGCTCTTTGGTCTGGCAGTCTGGCTTTGGCGGCGGTAGAAGGCGACAATCGGTCATGACTTTTCGACGAACCTGCCAGTGCAACCGGAGGAAGATTGAACCATGCGCTATCTGCATACCATGCTTAGAATCACCGATATCGACGCGTCGCTTGATTTTTTCTGCGGCCAGCTCGGGCTGGTCGAGATCAGCCGCAAGGAATCGGAGAAAGGCCGCTTCACGCTGATTTTCCTCGCTGCGCCCAGCGACGTGGAGCGCGCCCGCGAGGAAAAATCGCCGATGGTGGAATTGACCTGGAACTGGGATCCCGAGGAATTGAGCGGGGGGCGGACCTTCGGCCACCTGGCCTACCGCGTCGAAAACATATACAACACGTGCCAGAAGCTGATGGATGACGGCGTCACGATCAATCGCCCGCCGCGTGACGGCCATATGGCCTTCGTGCGCTCGCCGGACGGACATTCGATCGAGCTACTGCAGGAAGGCGAAAGCCTGCCGCCGAAGGAACCCTGGACATCGATGGAAAATACCGGGAGCTGGTGAAGGCCGGCTTGGTACGCTGCTGCCGGAGGATCGAGTTCAGCGCGCAGGCCTCCGAGCGGGCTTTGGGTCGGCGTGAGTTCGTCATCTTGTGGGCCGGTTACATCCGGTCGATGCCGGCCTGATGAGCTCGACGCAGGCACTTAGGCATTCTTCTTCAACCACTCCGAAAACCGCTGCATCGCGACCCGCAGCGAATCAAGCGGCACACAGGAGTGAACCAGGCGGAACCATCCTCGCTCAGGACTTCCCATCCCATCCGGGGCGGTGAAGAGGATACCGGTTTCGTCGTAGATACGCCGCCAGAGGGCCTGTTCGGCCGCCAGCGTATCTTCCGCCAAATAGGCGCTGAGATCGAACCAGACAAAGAGACTGCCAACGGCCGAGGAATAGCGGACCTTTCCCTCCAGGGCCTGAATGACCGTCGCGTAACTCTCCGTCAGCGAAACCTGGCTACGAGACAGGAAATCCATCGTCCATTCAGTATCTCGAAATACCTCTGCAAGCATCCACTGGGTGTGGTTGGAGGCCATGGAGGGCGCGCCGTAATTCCCCCAGGCCTTGAGTAAATCCTCGTTGCAGGTGTAGGCAAAGCCGAGGCGCAAACCAGAAAGCCCGAAGTCCTTGGAGATGGCATACCACCAATGGAGAAACGGGCTTTGGCGGCGATTCAGAATTGGCAGGAAAGACTGAAAGGGAATCGCCGCTTCCCGAAAAAGGTACTGACGCAGTACCGGATGGGATTGGTCGAAGCGCGAAAAAAGATAGATTTCGTTGACCACGAGGTGAATGCTACGTTCTATGCACCAATCGGCAAAGATCTCCAGCTGATCGGCGGTAAAGACCTGGCCGGTCGGATTGTTCGGTTGGGTGAGTAGCAGGATGCGAAAGCGATCACCGAGTTCAGCGTAGGCGCGGTCCAGGTCCCCGGTGTCAAGGTCGTAGTGTTCGTGCATCCCGGGTTTTCTGGCGTGGAGGTCATGGCGCTTGAGCCCGGCCTTGTTTCCGAGGTCCGGCGTGTATGCCATGTAAGCCGGTCCGGGGATGACCACGTAATCTCCGGGGTTACCAAGGAGTAGGGCGCTCAGCTCGATAACGGCCGCGGCACCAGCGGCTGCGGCGAGATTTTCCGGGTCCAAACCCGGGACGTCCAGAAGCCTCTCCAGCATCTGGCAGGTAGCCTGCCGAAGTTCCGGTGCCCCGAGGATTGCCGTATAACCCGGCACCCAGTCGGGGATGGGGCCGGCGGCAATCTGGCGCAATTTCTCTCGCATTCGTTCCGACTGGTGGAGATTCTCGGCTACGCAGAGAGGCAGCTTCCCGTCGGGATTATCGGTGGGATGGTACTGGTCCTCCATCGCCGAGAAGAATAGATCGAGATCGGCCCGGAGGGGTTGATTCAGGGCGGCTTGGCCGCGTTTGCTCAGAGACATGGACATTGCACGCTCGGGCACGAAAGAAGGCGGATAATAGAAACTCCACTGCTTCCCTTCACGGTGCCGGAACGGTCACTGCGACCTGAGGTGGTCGATGATGCTAGATGCGAGTTCGGCCTGGAGCTTTTTCTGCTTGTCCCAATTCGCGCTGAGGTGTTTCTTGCGGGCTTCTTCGATCGCTTCGGTGGACGGCGCCGACCGATCACCGATCGTCGGCCCGGACCATGCCAGCAAGTAAAAGTAGACGTTGCCGGCGAGCACGTGCAGTTGGCCGCTCTGCACGTTCATGGCCGCGGCGTCGCCAACGTTGTCGACAGACTTGTAGGAGACCTCTCCCGCGAGCGCGTCCATGATCTGGTCGGCGGCGTCTTGCTTGATCTGAGGGTCGGCTTCCGTGCCGAGCTGTTTCTTCGCCTTGGCCCGAATCTCATTGTTAATCTTGTCCATCTCGGTGGCCGACGTATCTTTTGTCGATGCTTCGAATCTTGCGCGCGCCCTTTGCGCCGTCTCGAAGACATTGAACGCGCCGAGTTGGGCATAGGCCTCGGTCGACTCGCTTCCACCCGCGCGCTCTTGTATGCAGATCCTGCCGAACTCATGGGTCTCCATCTGGTTTGCGGGCACTCCGATTGCATTGCCCGCCACTTCGGCCGGCATAGCCGCACACGGCTTCCAGTCTTTGCTCGGATCGAGCTTGACTGTTTCCGGGTCGGAGATGTTGCTTGCACCACTTGACGAAGGCACTTCCGTCGCAGGCTCTGTACGCCCACACGAACTGCACATCGCGACAGCGACGACAAGCAAGGTTACGGAAGCGATTCGGTAAGACATTGAAAATCCCACATGGCGATGATGCTCGCCTTGAGTGTAGCAGTCGTGCGGCACAAGTCCCAGCCCGGCGCAGCGGCTGCGCCAAATGAGCCAGCCGGTCGCAGGCTCCCGGATTGACAAGCGTGCGGCGGACCGACAGCGTTCGATGAAAATCAAGAATGCGAGAGCCGGTCGATTTGCTGCCTGCACACCGTGCTCCGAATCGGCGTTGTCGATGCCAGTCTGGACTTTCTCCCGCTTGATGTGCGCAGGAAAGTCCAAACGAGTGTGCGTGAAAAGCGACGGCCGCTCGTCGTACCATGAAAGCGTGATCGCCAACGACCAGGAGACAGCAGGTGAATGCCCGCTCGGAACACGATTGTCACGATAATAGTCACGATAGTCGTCAGGACAACGGTCAGGACAACGGCGACGAGAATAGTGGTGGCAATGAAAGCGACCCGTCCGCGCAGAAGACCGGCAGGTCGGGCTCGAACAGGCGGTTTCCCCTGCAACTCCTTTCGTCGCTTGGCGTTCTTGCGCTGGCGATTGCAGTAGTCGCCTATTTCATGCTTACCGGGCAGCCGGCGCCGCGCGGCGAACCGGCGCTGCGAGCGGTGCTGGTGGATGTCATCGACGTCGAGGCGCGCGCTGTCCGGCCCTCGATCGATGCCCATGGTTCGCTGCAGCCGGCGCGCCGGCTGCAGCTGCCGGCCCAGGTTGGCGGCCGGGTCGTCACTGTCAATCCGGCGCTGGAACTTGGCGGCATGGTTGCAGCCGGGGAAACCCTGGTACAGATCGAGAAGGCCGATTTCGAGCTGGCGGCCCGGCAGGCTTCATCGCGGTTGCAGGAAGCGCGTGCGGAACTGGAGCTGGAGCAGGGCCGGCAGGCTTTCGCCCGGCAGGAGCTTGAATCGTTCGAGAATTTCGAAGCCCCGGTGGAGGCACCGGACAAGCTGGGCCTGATCCTGCGCGAGCCGCAGCTGCGCCGGATACGTGCGACGATAGAGCGCGCCCAGGCCGACCTGGATCTGGCGCGGCTGAATCTCGAGCGCGCCACGATTGTGGCGCCTTTCGACAGCATAATCGAGGCCGAAGACATCGAGATCGGCCAGGTCCTGCAGCCAGGCACACCGGTGGCCGAACTTCTGGGTACGCAAAGCGCCCGGGTGGTGGTCAGGGTCGAAGCCCGGCATCTGCCCCACCTCGAAATTCCGGGCTGGAATGCCGAGACCGGGTCGGCCGGAACGGTGCGCTATCGACTCGGCGAGGCCGAGGTCAGTCGACCGATCCGGATCCGGCATCTGGCCGGCAGTCTCGGCGAGACCGGGCGCATGGCACGCCTGCTATGCGAACTGGATGATCCACTCGGACTGGATCGGCCAAGCGACGAGATTGCCGATGCCGACGCTGACGCCGATACGATGCGATCGATGTTGTTCGGTGCCTTCGTCGACGTCGAGCTGGAAATGGCCCGCGAGCGAGACCTGTTCGAAGTCCCGGCCGGCGCGATGCGGAATCGAGATCGCTTGTTCGTCATGACGTCGGACGGCACGTTGTCCATACGCGAGCCCACCGTTTTTCTGCGCAGCGGCGAACGGGTCTATCTTTCCGACGGATTGGCGCCGGGCGACCGGGTGATCACCAGCCTGATCGCGAATCCTGTCGAGGGCATGAAGCTTCGGACCGCCGCGCCGGAAAGTGACGCCGGCGCATCCGGACGTCAGCGTAGCGAGCGGTGAGCGATTCCGCCGTAGTCAACGGCGAGCGCCGCGGCGGCCCGATCGGCTGGTTCGTCGCCCACCCGGTCGCGGCCAACCTGCTGATGCTGGTGTTTCTGATCGGCGGTGCACTATCGCTGACGCGCATCCAGCAAGAGGTCTTTCCCGAGGCGATCCTCGACGTGGTCCGCGTGACCGTGCCCTACCCGGGCGCCACGCCGGAAGAAGTCGAGGAAGGCATCGTGCTCGCCGTGGAAGAGGCCATGCGCGGCATAGACGGTATCGACGAGATCCGGTCGGTCGCCAGCGAAGGCCGGGGGCAGGTGACCGCGGAGCTGGCGCGCGGTGTTTCGATCAACGTTGCGCGCAACGATATCGAAAGCGCGGTCAACCGCATCACCTCGTTTCCGGAAAACGCCGAGGAGCCGATCGTCAGCACTCCGACCAACAGGCGTCAGGTGCTGTCGCTGATCCTGTACGGCGACGTCGGCCGTCACATGCTGAGACGAATCGGCGAGCAGGCCAGGCGCGATCTGCTGCGCGATCCGCGCATCGCGCAGGTCGAGCTTTCCGGGTTGCCACCGCCGGAAATCAGTATCGAGGTCGAGCAGGCAGTCTTGCGCAAGTTCGGCCTGACCCGCGCGGAACTGGCCCGACGGATCGATCAGGCCTCGGTCGAGCTTCCGGCCGGCGACATCGAAACGCCGACCGGCGATTATCTGCTGCGCATCATGGAGCGGCGCGAGCGGGGCGAGGAATTCGAAGAAATCGCGATCATCACCCGTCCCGACGGCAGCCGATTGACGCTGGGCGATATCGCGACCGTGGTCGACGGCTTCCGCGAAACCGATAGGGCGACGCTGTTCAACGGCAGGCAGGCCGTGCGGCTCAATGTGTTTCGAAGCAGCGAACACTCGCCGCTGGAAGGCTCGCGCGCCGTGCACGAGTATATGGACCGCGCCCAACGCCAGTGGCCGTCGACGCTGAAGCTGCAGGTATGGGACGACGCCTCCGTCATTTTCAAGGATCGCATCGACCTGCTGATCGAGAACGGCCTGATCGGGCTATTGCTGGTGCTGCTGATCCTGACCCTGTTCTTGCGGCCGAGACTTTCTTTCTGGGTCACTATTGGCCTCGCCGTTTCGATCCTCGGCGTTTTTCTGTTCATGCCGATGCTCGGCGTCTCGATCAACATGCTGTCGCTGTTCGCGTTCATCCTGGTCCTGGGTATCGTGGTCGACGATGCGATTGTCGTAGGCGAGGCGTCCTTTCATCACATGCAAAGCGGCCACCTGCCCCGAGACGCCGCCCTGAAGGGGGCGCGCGAGGTGCTTACGCCGGTCGTGTTCGCGGTGCTCACGACCATCGTTGCGTTCGTTCCACTGCTGTTTCTGCCCGGCGTTCTGGGCGAATTCTTCCGGGTCATCCCGCTGATCGTGATTCCGATCCTGCTGCTTTCCCTGATGGAATCGTTCTGGGTGCTGCCGGCCCACATGGCGCATATGCGAACCGAGGAGCGTTACGGCTGGCTGAGGCGGGCTTCCCGATGGCAGCAGTCGTTTTCCGATCGTTTCGAGGCCGGCGTCGAGCGCCATTTCAGACCCTTCATCGGACGGGTTCTGAATTGGCGCTACTTCACCATCACCGTTGGTTTTGCCGTGCTGATGATCGCGATCGGCTTTGTTGCGAGCGGCCGGATCGCGTTTCGCTTCCTGCCCGAGATCGAGTCCGACATCATTACGGCGAATATAGAACTGCCGGTCGGGGCGCCGATCGGCGAGACCCGACGGGTCGCCGACGCGGTCGTCGAGGCGATACGCGGACTCCAGAAGGACGAATTCGACGAAGAGGTGATAAACGGCACCCTGGCGAGCATCGGATCGCAGGCGGCTGCGCGCGAAACGCCGTTGAGGGCCGGTGCCGAAACAGCCAGGCACCTGGCCGCGGTGTCGGTATCGCTGATCCCGGCCGGCGCGCGCACGATATCGGCCAGTGAGATCGTGCAGCGCTGGCGCGAGCGTATCGGTGACGTTGCCGGTATCGACAAGATTTCGTTCACCTACCGCGCAGGTCCCGGTCGGGGCCCGGATATCGCCTTCAGGCTGGCGCACGAGGACCAGGCGATTCTGCGTGAAGCGGCAGTGGAATTTGCAGGCGCGGTGGCCGGCTATTCGGGGGTCTTCCAGGTCGACGACGGATTCGATCCGGGAAAGCCGCAGATTGAGTTGAGGCTGAAGCCGGCGGCTCGGGCGCTGGGCATTACCGAGCTGGATCTCGCGCGACAGATCCGCGGGGCGTTTTTCGGCCAGGAGGCGCTCAGGACCCAGCGCGGCAAGGACGAAGTTCGCGTTTACGTCCGTCGGGCCGAGGCCGATCGCCGCCAGGTCGGCGAACTGCTCGACAAGATCATACTGACCCCGGCAGGTGGCGAAATTCCCCTCCGGGAAGCCGCCCGGGTCGAATACAGCCGGTCGCGCACCATGATCGAGCGCGAGCAGGGCCAGCGCGTCGTCAAGGTCACCGCGCGGGTAGACCGTGCCGTAACCTCGGCCGGCAAGGTCAATGCCGGTCTTCGCGCCGATGCAATACCCGAGTTGCAGCAGCGGTATCGCGGACTGACATTCGACGTCACGGGCGTCCAGCAGGACCAGCGCGAATCCGTGGTGGCGCTGGGATACGGCATGATCATCGCAGTGATCGTCATGTACGGACTGCTTGCCGTGGTATTCGGCAGCTATGTACAGCCCATGCTCATCCTGCTCGCAATTCCGTTCGGCTTCATCGGCGCGCTTCTGGGGCATCTGATCATGGGGTTCGACCTCAGCCTGATCAGCATGTTCGGGCTGGTCGCGCTTGCCGGTGTGGTGGTCAACGACTCTCTGGTGCTGATCGTGACGATCAACAATCGCCGCCAAGACGCCGGGCGCATCGAACAGGCCGTGATCGACGGCACCATGCGGCGATTTCGCCCGGTATTGCTGACGTCACTGACCACCTTCTTCGGCCTGGCGCCGATGATCTTCGAAACCTCGTTGCAGGCACGCTTCCTGATTCCGATGGCGCTGAGCCTGGGTTTCGGGATATTGTTCGTGACCGCCATTGCGCTGGTGATGGTGCCGGCGCTTTATTGCGCGCTGGAAGATGTGCGGTCGCGCTGGCCCAACAATCAGGGCCGGCAGCGGCCCTGATTGCACTTCGAGACCCGTTCAATCTCCGGAATCGGGAGTCTCTCCGGATCCGGACGCGGCCTTTGGTTCCGATCCCGTATCGCCGTCATCGCTGCCGATGATTTTTCGCACCTCGTCGCTTTCCAGCGTTTCGTTCTCGGCCAGCGCTTCGGCCAGCGCGTCAAGGCTGTCGCGATTTTGTTCCAGCAGCTCCCGCGCGCCGGACTCGATATCCTTGAGCAGCTTCTGGATCTCCTCGTCTATCGCCGCGGCGGTGGCTTCGCTGTGGTTTCTGCCCTGGGCCATTTCCTTGCCGAGGAAGACGTGCTCGTCGCTTTCGCTGAACGCGGCCGGGCCGAGACGCTCGCTCATGCCCCAGCGTCCGACCATCCTGCGGGCCAGCCGGGTGGCCTGATCCAGATCGTTCTCGGCGCCGTTGCTGACTTCGCCGAACACGATGGATTCGGCAAGCCGTCCGCCGAACATCACGCCGATACGGTCACGCAGATAGCGCTCGCCGTAGTTGTAGCGTTCCTCCTCGGGCCGCTGCGACGTCGCGCCCAGCGTCTGCGCCCGCGGGAGAACGGTGATCTTGTCGACCGGGTCGGCGTTGGGCAGCAGCTCGGCCAGCAGTGCATGGCCGGACTCGTGGTAGGCGACCACGCGACGTTCGCGATCGCTGAGCGCGGAATCGCGCGCCTGGCCCAGCATCACCCGGTCGCGCGCCTCGGTGAAGCAGGCCCAGTCGACTTTTTCCTTTTCCTTGCGTCCGGCCAGCAGCGCGGCCTCGTTGGCCAGGTTGGCGAGATCGGCGCCGGAAAAGCCAATCGTTATTTTCGCCAGGCGGCCCATGTCGACATCGTCGGCCAGCGGAAGCTTTTCGGTGTGCACCTCGAGAATGGCCTTGCGCGCCTTGAGGTCGGGGCGGTCCATGGTGATCTTGCGATCGAATCGGCCGG
>DATFJJ010000193.1:0-2407 GCA_035269245.1 Wenzhouxiangellaceae bacterium
CCGATGAGCACAGGGGGTTCTGATTGTCCGCGCTGCCTGTCACGGCTGGGCGGATTCGTGCCGAGCATTACCTCAGAACCGATACGGGGACGGTCCGGACGCGCAATGAGGACAATCTGCTGGCCATGCCCGAATACGGTCTGTGGGCTGTCTGTGACGGTATGGGCGGCCATGATGCAGGCGATTATGCCTCCACCTATATAGTCGAGGCATTGCAGGCGCGAAGCCTGCCGGTGCTGCATGGCCGCCGTGTTCGCGCTATCCAGAGCATTCTGGCCGAGTGCAATCGGCATCTTGTCGACTATGCGCAGCAGAACCATTTCTCGCACGTGGGATCCACCGCAGTATTGCTCAGCCTTTTTTCCAGGCGTGCTGCGGTTATATGGGTGGGCGACAGCAGGGCCTATCTGCTTCGGGGTCCGACATTGCGCATGATCAGCCGCGACCACAACGTGGCCGAGCAGCTTCTTGATGATCCCGAAAATTTCCGGCCCGGCGAGTCGTCGAGTGCAATCACGCGTGCGATCGGCGGCGAACCGACCCTTGTCTCCGACCTGGCCTGCGTCGAGACGCTACAAGGAGATTGCTGGCTGCTTTGTTCCGACGGCGTCAGCGGTGTACTCGATGAAACCGAGATCGCGGGCGTCATGGAGCAGGCCGATGATCCGGCATCCGAGTTGGTGGAACGGGCTCTGGCGGCCGGATCGCGAGATAACTGCACAGCGGTGGTGGTGAGGATCGAGTCTGACGTTGAAAAATTTACCGCGTTTTGACGGCGATTTGAAACAGCTCCGCCTGATGGGCGCCGCGTCTGGCGACGTTCAACCAGCGAACGCCACTGTAGTTGGGTCGTTCTCGCGTGCTCAGGTCGCCTCCCAGCGGATTGCGCCCTCGTCGTCATCGGAAAACATATAGAACCCTTCCCAGTCCGGATCATCGAGCAAGATGATCTTTTTGAAGGACATGAATCGCGACTTGGCGAATTCTTCCATCATGGGTTCGCTCATTCGGTTCGCCTTGAGCCAGGCCCGCCATTGGTCCTTTTCTCTGGGCTCGATCTTGCGACCATCGTCCTGAGCGCGCTGGAGCGCTTCCTTGAACGACCAGAATTCGACTTCCCTGATTCGAGCCATGAGAGGCATCTCGTTGTACTTGCGTCGATTGTAGCGAAAGTCGCCCGCAAATCCAGCATTGCCGAAAAATCATTTGGGTGAGCACCGCCGCCGTGCCTGCGCTAACCTTGTAGCCATGAAGACCATCCACAACTTCAGCGCCGGCCCCGCCGCGCTGCCGTGGCCGGTGCGCGAGCGGCTGGCCGACGAATTTGCGCTGACGGACGACCACGCGCCTTCCATCGCCGAGGTCTCGCATCGCGGCCCGCGCTTTGCAGACGTGGCCGAGCGACTGGAGGCCGGTATCCGCAAGCTTGCCGGAATCGGCGATGAGCACCACGTCCTGCTGCTGCAGGGCGGGGCGCATCTTCAGTTCGCGATGCTGCCGATGAACTTCGCGCGCGGCCGCAGCGCGGCGTTCATGCTTACCGGCCACTGGGGCGAGAAGGCGTTTGCCGAATCGGCGCGGATCACCGAATCACGCGTGGTCGCCTCCAGCGGCGATGAACAGTACCGGGATATTCCGGAGATTGGTCACCTGCCGGCTGACGCGGCCTACCTGCACTACACAGGCAACGAAACCATCCACGGCGTGCAGTTCCAGCAGCCCCCGGTGGCCGCAGTGCCGCTGGCCGCCGACATGTCCAGCGAGTTCCTGTCGCGCCCGTATCCTTATGCCGACCTGGCGTTTTCCTACGCCGGCGCGCAGAAGAACCTTGGCGTGGCCGGACTTACCGTGGTGCTGATCCGAAAGGACCTCGTCGAGCGGATTCCCGACAATCTGCCGCAGTATCTGGATTACCGGACCTGGATCGACTCGGGCTCGATGAAGAACACGCCGTCGACCTTCGCCTGGTTTGTGGCCGCCGAAGTGATCGACTGGATCGAGTCCAGCGGCGGTCTCGAGCAGCTCGGCGAGCGCAATCGGGCCAAGGCCGACAGGCTTTACTCGGTGATAGATGCGTCGGATTTCTATTCCAACCCGGTCGCGCCCGAGGCTCGCTCGATGATGAACGTGCCCTTCATCCTCGCCGAAAACGACCTGACCATGCCTTTCGTCGAGCAGGCCGAGGCCGAAGGCATGCCCGGCCTCAAGGGCCACCGCGCCGTCGGCGGCCTGCGCGCCAGCCTCTACAACGCGCTGGGCATGGACGCGGTCGACGACCTGGTGGAATTCATGCGCGAATTCGAGCGCAAGCACGGCTGAATGCGGGGGTTAAAGGCTTGCTCGCGCGGAGGCGCGGCGGCGCTGAGAAAGGCAAAAAGGCGAAGGTCAGGATAGCTCTGGCTAAGGC
>DATFJJ010000194.1:0-17534 GCA_035269245.1 Wenzhouxiangellaceae bacterium
TGTATTGTCATTGTAGGTGGCTCCTTGCTGTTCGCTTGCGATGGACGATGCGGGATTGGCGTTTGTGTGCCGAATGCTTCGGTAACTCGGCGCCGAACGGTTCGACGGCCACGCCGATCCAGCTCGCTTCCGACTGCAGGTCGAAGGGGACCGATCGCGTCGGCATCGATCGGCCGCGCCGCGTTCAGGTCCGCGCGGCGGACTTCCTGCGGCGATGGGTTTCGCACCATCCACGACGCAGTCCGCCGTCCGACCTTCAAAAGCGATGCTAGAGAGTTGTTAAGGCGGCAAACTGAGGGAAAGGTCCGGGCGCCGCAATTTGTGAGGAAAATATTCGGGCGGTTCAGTCGCGCGCTTCGTCAGCCATCCCGGTCAGGCCGAGCCGACGCTCCAGGGAAGCGAACGCCGGCAAATCCCGAAACCGCTGCGTCTCGTCCAGCCAGGGATCGATGACGAAAAACCGTCGTGTCTCGATGGCCTTGACGGCCATGTCCCCGGCGGCATCCTCGGGGCCGAAGCTGGCCAGCAGGAAGAACGCAACCCCGGGATCGAGTCGGCCGGTCTCGACGCGATCGGCGGCGGCATCGGCCAGCCCGGCTGCGGGCGCATCGCCGGCGACGACTTCCATGACGCAGGCCGGCCACATCCACAGCGGGTCGTCGCGCCGCAGACGATCGAGTTCGCGCCATCGGGCCAAACCGCTCTCGGTCCATCCGGAGCGGTTCTTCAGCAGGCATTCGAGGTTGTCGGCGAACACGGTATCGGCCCCGAGTCGGCGCGCGAATGCCAGCTCCAGCCCGGCGCGGGCGGCATCGCGGTGCAGCAGCATCCAGGCCAGCACCAGCCGTTCGCCCGCAGAGACGCGCTTGATCCGGCAGGCGCGCTCAATGCATTTCAGCGCCCGATCGATGGCGCCCAAATGCAGCAGCAGCTCGGAGTAGTCATGCAGCACGTAGGCATCGTGCGGCGCGTGCGCCACGGCGCGCTCGAACTGCTGCAACGCCTCGCGCCACTGCCACTGATCGTGCGCCAGCCCGCCCAGCACGGCCCAGGCCAGCCCGTTGGCGCCATCGAGCCGGAGCGCCTCATTGGCATGCGCCCTCGCTTGTGCCGTGCGCAACCCGCCCGGCTCCTCGCGGTACAACGGCAACAACCGCTCGGCATAGGCCAGCATCGCGAACACCTGCGCATGCACCGGTTCGGCCTCGGCGAAATGGCTCAGCGCCGCGATGGCCTGCGCCAGATCGACCGGATTCCGGCGTGCGATCAGGTAGTCCGCCAGCGCCACCAGCTCCTGCGCGCTGTCCAGCGGCTGGCCGAACGGGTCGGTGGGCACGCGTGGCAATCGAGTCGGCAGCGGCGCCAGCGGCGCAACCGCCTTGTAGCCGACGCGCTGGATCGTCTCGATATATGCGCCTTTGCCCCGCGTGTCGCCCAGCGCCCGGCGCAGGTCGCTCAGTGCGCGGGTCAGCGACGTTTCGGTCGTCTCCGGCGACGGCCACAGCTCGTCGAGCAACTGGTCGCGCGTGCACACCTGGTCGTGCCGCGCGACCAGCGAAAGCAGAAGGCGCATGACCTTTGGCTCCAGCCGCACCTTGCGGTCGCCGCGGCGAAGCAGGTTCTCGGCCGGCACGACCGTCCAGTCGCCGAAGCGGAAGCCACCTGCAAGCGGCATCGTGACCGTCTTGGGCGCGGATCTGTCGGACATCGATCGGACTCGACGGGGAACGGGACCCCATCTTCGAACATGCCGAGGGCGATGGCAAGCACGCGACGAATGGTGTGGAATCCGGACACCCCCTCCGGTTCATCACCCGAACGCAGAAAAGCCGTTTGCATGGATTCATCGAAAGCGTGAAGTAAATGACGGTCTCGCCGCGGATCTCGGCCGATCATTTCTGAACGGCCAAGCTGCGGCGGCAGCGCCATTCAGTCCGGGCTAACTGCCCCGACTAACCCAGAAAGTCTCGAACGGCCGACCGGCCAGATTCGGCTGCCTGGAATATGCCCGTTTGGCCAAAAGTTGATCAATTCCCACGAGAAACCTGGCCCGATTTCGCATGCGCCGCGCCGGACGCCGAAAAAGGTGCGAAGAAATCACGCCAACTCTCAGGAAATGGCTGTCGATGTTTCTGCTCAGGCGATGGTTGTCCATGTTTCTGGGGCGGGCGGACATGCGGCCGCCGATGGCGTCATGTCGAAAAATATTTTCATCGGCGCGTAACCTTTGCGGTGTTTCATGCGTCTAGAAAGCAAGAGCGCACCCAGAGCACCGAAACCATGAACGCCACCGCATTGTTGTCCCGAATGTTCGAACGCTGGTATCGACGCCAGATTGCTCGAAAGCACCTGTTCGACCAGGTGCGCCTCGCCCGTGAGCGATTCCGCGCGGCGCCGCATGCGTCTGAGTCTGCCGACCGCCTCGAAGGCGCCGGCCGCCCCATCGATTCCGCCACGCCTCCTCGCCAAGGTCGCTGATTGCGGTTGCGGGGCAACTCGGCCGAGTTTGCGGCCCTTCAAGGCGCGTCCCCCGCCCTGGTTTGTCAAAGAAATTGTCGCTACGCTGTAACCTTCCGCCACGTCCGGCGTATATACGGGTATGAAGCGTCGTTTCGAACAACTCGTCGACCAGCACGGCAGCCGGCTCTACCAGCTGGCCCGCCTGATGCTGGGCCGCGACGACGAGGCCGAGGACGTGGCCCAGGAAACGCTGGTCAAGCTCTGGCGCAACGTCGACAGCCTGCACGCGGGCCAGGAGCTTCCATGGTTGATTACCTGTGCGCGAAACGCCTGCCTGGACATTCTCCGCGGCCGGACGCGAACGCGCGGCCTGCTGCAGCTGGTGGCAAGCGAGAACAAGGCGCAGGGGCCGGCCGACCACACGGGGCCCGGCGATGAATTCGACAGTGGCGAGCGGGCCCGCGAGTTGCGCGTGGCGCTGGCCGGCATGCCGGAGCCGGCGCGTTCGCTGCTGATACTTCGCGATATCCAGGAACTCGACGTCGCCACGGTGGCTTCCACGCTCGAGCTTTCCGAAAACCAGGTCAAGGTCTACACGTTCCGAGCGCGCCGCCAGCTGCGGCACCGTCTCGAGGAGGAATCCGATGCACAAGTCGCCTGATCCGTTCGAACGTGATCTCGAGCGCGAAAATGCGCTGGAAGACAGCAGAACCGTCCCGCGCGAGCCCGAGCTGGCCGCCGACTGGGCGTTGAAACGCGAACTGGTCGGCCTGGGCGCCGCTGAACTTCCGGTCGCAGTCAAGACGCGGCTGCGGCGCAATGCGCACATGGAGCAGCGCGGTCCCTGGCTGATGGGTATCGCCGCGGCGCTGGTGGTCGCGGTGGTGGTCGCGGCGGTGCTGCAATCGCCGACGGTACAGCAGCCGCCGACAGGATCTCAGTCCGTTGTCACGCCGACCGCCCGCGACCTGGCCGAACTGCAGTTTGCGTTCGACACCATCAATCGCACCGGCAAGCGCGCCGCGGCGAAGGCCGGGCGTGAAGTCCAGCAAAGCCTCGTCATGCCCGACCTGGGCCTGTCCGAGCTGCCTTACGCCGGATACGTTCGGCCGTACTTCGAGCGGCCCGACCGCTCCGGATAAGCCGCGTCGCCACCTTCGTGTCGGCTTTTGCCGGGCCGGCCAACCAAATAACCAAACAACCAGCCAACCAGCCAACCAACGACCATGAAAGGAGAAACCGCAATGAAGAATGCAATCCGTACCGCTCTGTTTTCGACCCTGCTGCTGGCCTCGACCGCATTCGCCCAGTCCGGCGATATCGGCCGGGTGGATCTGAATCCGATCGCCGCCGCCATCGGCACCACGCCCAAGGTCAACCTGAACTTCGGTCCGGCCATGATGAAGGGCTTCGCCGAGAGTTTCCGCGGCAGCAACGCCGAGTTGGCCGGCATCATCGACTCCATCTCCGGGCTGCGCCTGATGGTGTTCGAGGATCTCGATACTTCCGGCGCACGCGCCCAGGTCGACGCAATCACCGGCGACCTGAACACCGCCGGCTGGACGCCCGCGATGGAGGTTCGCGACGGTGATTCACACGTCGACCTGTTCCTCAACGAATCGGAGAATTTCGTCGAGGGCCTGGTCCTGATGGTGCTGGACGGCGACGACACGGCCGTGTTCGCCAACATCTACGGCGATATCGATCCGGTCGTCATCGGCAAGCTGATCGGTAGCGGCGATGGCCTGAGCGGGCTGAAATTGGGCAATTTCACACTGGACGATGTATACATCCGGGGCCCGTCGCCGGACGAAGGCGAAGAAGACGAGGGCTGATAAGCACGCAATATTCGGGCGGCCAGTTCGTTGACTCGCTGGTCGCCCGTCTCCCGGACCGCCGTTCCCCAAGGGTTCGGCGGTCTTTTCGTGTATTCCGGCGCCCGCCGGTCGAGCCGCGCCCGGGATCGCGGTTTCTCTTTCTCTTCTGAACCTGACCTTTTCACCCTTCCGGCACGGCGCGTGTGCATCGACGCGATCCACCGGATATGCTTGCCGTCATTACCGCAGTGGAATGGACACGCAAATGACCCACAAACCCCTGCACCTCGTCGTGCTGGCCGCCGGCGAAGGCAAGCGCATGCACTCCGGGCTGCCCAAGGTGCTTCAACCGATTGCCGGGCGACCCATGCTGGCGCACCTGCTCGACGCCGCGCTCGAACTTTCGCCGGCGTGTGTCCACGTGGTCGTGGGCCACGGCGCCGACCAGGTCGAGACAATGCTGGCCTCGTTCGCCCGGCCTCGCGGCGCAACCGCGGCAACGCTGACGACGGTGACCCAGCACGAGCGCCTGGGCACCGGACATGCGGTTCAGCAGGCGATGAGCGAAATTCCCGAATCGGCCCGCGTGATGGTGCTGCCCGGCGACATGCCGCTGGTGCGCCCGGAGACCCTGGCCGAATTCTCGACGCTCGCCGCGCCGCTTGCCGTGCTCAGCTTCCAGGCGCCGGATCCGTACGGCTACGGTCGCATCCTCCGCAACCCGGACGGCCGTGTCGTGGGCATTCGCGAGCAGCGCGACGCCAGCGAAGCCGAGGCGCGGATTACCGAGGTCAACAGCGGTGTCCTGGCCGCCGATGCAGACCGGCTGGCCGACTGGTTGGGCCGGGTGGATAACGACAACAGCCAGGGCGAGTACTACCTGACCGACTGTATCGCACTCGCCGCCGGCGACGGCGCGAAAGTCGAAGCAATGTGTTGCAAGGATTCAGAGGAAACGCTGGGCGCCAATAATATGCGCCAACTGGCCGGGCTGGAGGGCGCACTTCAGCGGCGCAGGAGAAACGAGCTGATGGACGCCGGCGTGCGTATGCCGGACCCGGAATCGGTGCAGATTCGCGGGCGTGTTTCCACCGGCCGAGACGTGGTCATCGAGCCCGGTGCGGTGGTCGAAGGCTCGGTTGTCCTCGGAGACGGCGTGGTTGTCGGCGTCGGCTGCGTGGTTCGCGAGGCGCGGCTGGCCGCCGGCACGCGGCTCGAGCCGTATTGCGTACTCGATGGCGCCGAGACGACCGGCGCCTGCACCGTGGGGCCGTTCGCCCGGCTTCGGCCCGGCACGGTTCTGGCCGCAGGCGTGCGCATCGGCAATTTCGTCGAAACCAAGAACGCGGTGTTCGGCGAGGGCGCCAAGGCCAACCATCTCAGCTACGCCGGCGACGCGGCAATCGGCGCGCGCGCCAACCTGGGTGCCGGTACCATCACCTGCAACTATGATGGTGCCAACAAGCATCGCACGACCATCGGCGAAGATGCTTTCATCGGCTCCAACTCGGCGCTGGTGGCGCCGGTCAAGATCGGCGCCCGTGCCACCGTGGGCGCCGGCAGCGTGGTGACCGGCGAAGCGCCGCCCGACGCGCTGACCGTGGCCAGGGCGCGGTCGCGCAGCATTCCCGGCTGGAAAAGGCCGACCAAAAAATGAAATCGCCGGTGCCGGGCCGCAATGCGACCGCACGATGGGGTGGCACCGTAGCGGCGGCTGCGGTATTCTCTAGTGCTCGCAATGATCACTGGAAAGATTGACCGCCAATGCGCAGACGCCATCGCCCGGAAGACGAAGCCGAAATCAACATCACGCCGATGCTTGACGTGGTTTTCATCATGCTGATTTTCTTCATCGTGACCACGTCCTTCGTCCGCGAGAAGGGTCTGGATATTTCGCGTCCGCAGAAGAGCGACCAGCAGCAGGTCGAGGAAGACGTCGGCCAGATCCTGGTCGAGATCGACTCGCTGAGCCAGATCACGGTCAACAAGCGCGAGGTCAGCAACAACGCGGTGCGCGCCAACCTCGAGCGCGAGCGCGCACAGCAGCCCAAGGCGCCGTTGATTATCGCCTCGCACCCGGACGCCGACACCAACTCACTGGTTACCGTGCTGGATGCGGCCAATATCATCGGAATCGAAAATATCAGCGTCGCAACGACGAGGTAGTTACGTCATGAGCGAATACGACCCGATCGAATCCACACAAAGTTCGCCCGAAGCCGAAAAAGAGTTGCGATTGTGGGCGACCATTCTGCATCTGTCGCTTCTGGCCGGGCTGATCATCCCGTTCGGTGGACTGGTCGTACCGGTTGTCATCTATCTGGTCAAGAAAGACGACGTTCCGGGGCTCGAGCCTCACTGGCACGTGGTACTCAACTGGCTGCTCAGCGTCATCATCTATGCTGTGGTCTGCTTTGTGCTGATGATCGTCCTGATCGGCTTCATCCTGATCTGGGCGCTCGGTCTGCTGGCCTTGATTTTCCCGATCATCGGTGCCATAAAGGCCAATGACGGGGAAGTGTGGAGCTACCCGCTTTCCATCCGTTTTTTCGGCCGCGAGTAAGCGGCCTCCGGCACCGCCCCGACCCGGGCCATTCCATTTATGAAAACCGATTTATGAAGACCGATCCCAAGCCGGCCCTCCTGTGGGGCAATACCTTCTTCTTTGCATTGTTCAACGTGCTGGCCGTGACCGCGGTCCCGTTATGGGGCGTGGTTCACGGCTACAGCGGCATTGCCTGGATCGCGTTCGCGGTCCTGCTGATGCTCGGCGGCATGAGCATCACCACCGGCTACCACCGGATGTGGTCGCACCGCACCTTCAAGGCGCGCTGGCCGGTTCGCCTGGCGCTGGCGCTTTTCGGCGGCATGGCGCTGCAGAACAGTATCTACGTGTGGGCCGCTCGCCATCGCATCCACCACCGCTACGTCGATGACGTCGAGCGCGATCCGCATTCGATCAAGTCCGGCTTCTGGCACGCCCACATCGGCTGGATGCTGCGCGCGTGGCCGACCAGCGAGATCGACTTCTCGCAGGTCCGGGATCTCGAGCGCGACCCGATCGTCATGTGGCAGCACCGCCACTACTGGAAGCTGGTCTGGGCCATGAATCTCGGCATTCCGGTGGCGCTGGGCTGGATGACCGGAGATATTCTCGGCATGCTGTTGCTGGCCGGTGTGCTGCGCCTGGTCGTCAGTCACCACTTCACGTTCTTCATCAACTCGCTGGCGCACACCTGGGGCAAGCGCCCGTACAGCGAAGAAAACACCGCCGTCGACAACGGCCTGATCGCCCTGGTGACCTGGGGCGAGGGTTATCACAACTATCACCATGCGTTCCAGTCCGACTATCGCAACGGCATCCGCTGGTGGCAGTACGATCCGTCGAAATGGCTGATCAATGCGCTTGCGTGGACAGGCATGGTCACCGATCGCAAGCGCACCCCCTGGTTCCGCATCCAGCGGGCCCGCCTGGCCATGGAATTCGCCAGGCTCAAGCAGCGGGCCGAGGGCGAGGGCATCCAGGAAAGCTGGCGCGAGCTGTTCGAGCGCGAGTACCAGCAGTTCCGAGAGACCATCGGCGAATGGCAGGCCATCCAGATGCGCAAGGTCGAAAGCGGCGCCGAGGTGTTGCGGGACCGCTGGCACCAGACCGAGTTGCGGACTTCGCTGAAGGAACTGGAGTTCCGGCTGAAGATGCAGCACAAGCGGTTGCGTGCGCTGACCACCATCATCACGCCCGAAACCGCCTAAGGAACCCAAGAGAAAGCCGACGATCGCCGTTCCTCCGCGCCCGGCCCCGGGCCGGTTGCGCGTCAGTCGGCGTTCAGTTCCGGAGCGGCCGATAAGCCAAAGAATCTTCGCGCGTTGGCGCTGGTCTGTTCGGCCAGCGTGGCCGGCGAAATCCCCCTGAGCGCCGCCACCGTTCCGCCGATCCACGGCAGCCAGCACGGCTCGTTGCGATGCGTCCGCGCCTTGGGTCGGAGGTTGCGCGGTTTCAGGTAGGGCGCGTCTGTCTCCAGCATCAGGCGGTCGGCCGGAATCTCGGTAACGATCTCCTTCAGGGGTCGGCCGCGACGCTCGTCGCAGATCCAGCCGGTAATGCCGATGTGGCAGTCCAGGTCCAGGTAATCGAACATTGCGCGACGGGTATCGGTGAAGCAGTGCACCACGACCGGACCGAGGCGGTCCCGGAACTCGGCCAGCATCACGCGGAAATCGTCGTGGGCGTCGCGCTGGTGCAGGAATACCGGCTTGCCGCACGCCTCGCCCAGCGCCAGCTGACGCTCGAAAGCGCGCCTTTGAACCGGGCGCGGCGCGATATCGCGGAAGTAGTCCAGACCGCATTCGCCGACCGCGGCGATCAGCTCGTCGGTGTGAAGCTGTTCGAGGTGCGCAATGGCATCGTCGTCGACCTCGGCGGCCAGGTGCGGATGAACCCCGGCGGTCGCCCGCAGACGGTCCGGGTTCTGTCGTGCCAGCTCGAGCGCGCGCTCGAGCTGGCACGACAGAACCCGGACCGTCTGCGGGCGACCGCCGGGGTTCATCCGCACCTGGCCGCCGAGGTCGACGACGATGCCATTGCGCACCTCGAACAGCTTCACACCGACGAGCTGATCGCCGCGGTCGGCGAATGCGGTCTGGACTACTTCCGCGATATCGCGCCGCGCCCGGTTCAAAGGCGCGCTTTCGAGCGTCAGCTGGCGCTGGGCGAGGCGTGCGGCAAGCCGGTATTCCTGCACCAGCGCGACGCCCACGACGATTTCCGCGTGATGCTGGCCGAGTTCCGGGACCGCCTCGGTCCGGTCGTGGTGCACTGCTTCACCGATACCCGTCGCGCAATGTTCGATTACCTGGACCTGGACTGCCACATCGGCATTACCGGCTGGATCTGCGACGAGCGTCGCGGCCGACCCCTGAAGGAGATCGTTACCGAGATTCCGGCCGACCGCCTGATGCTGGAGACAGACGCGCCCTACCTGAAACCGCGCAACCTCCGACCCAAGGCGCGGACGCATCGCAACGAGCCGTGCTGGCTGCCGTGGATCGGCGGAACGGTGGCGGCGCTCAGGGGGATTTCGCCGGCCACGCTGGCCGAACAGACCAGCGCCAACGCGCGAAGATTCTTTGGCTTATCGGCCGCTCCGGAACTGAACGCCGACTGACGCGCAACCGGCCCGGGGCCGGGCGCGGAGGAACGGCGATCGTCGGCTTTCTCTTGGGTTCCTTAGGCGGTTTCGGGCGTGATGATGGTGGTCAGCGCACGCAACCGCTTGTGCTGCATCTTCAGCCGGAACTCCAGTTCCTTCAGCGAAGTCCGCAACTCGGTCTGGTGCCAGCGGTCCCGCAACACCTCGGCGCCGCTTTCGACCTTGCGCATCTGGATGGCCTGCCATTCGCCGATGGTCTCTCGGAACTGCTGGTACTCGCGCTCGAACAGCTCGCGCCAGCTTTCCTGGATGCCCTCGCCCTCGGCCCGCTGCTTGAGCCTGGCGAATTCCATGGCCAGGCGGGCCCGCTGGATGCGGAACCAGGGGGTGCGCTTGCGATCGGTGACCATGCCTGTCCACGCAAGCGCATTGATCAGCCATTTCGACGGATCGTACTGCCACCAGCGGATGCCGTTGCGATAGTCGGACTGGAACGCATGGTGATAGTTGTGATAACCCTCGCCCCAGGTCACCAGGGCGATCAGGCCGTTGTCGACGGCGGTGTTTTCTTCGCTGTACGGGCGCTTGCCCCAGGTGTGCGCCAGCGAGTTGATGAAGAACGTGAAGTGGTGACTGACGACCAGGCGCAGCACACCGGCCAGCAACAGCATGCCGAGAATATCTCCGGTCATCCAGCCCAGCGCCACCGGAATGCCGAGATTCATGGCCCAGACCAGCTTCCAGTAGTGGCGGTGCTGCCACATGACGATCGGGTCGCGCTCGAGATCCCGGACCTGCGAGAAGTCGATCTCGCTGGTCGGCCACGCGCGCAGCATCCAGCCGATGTGGGCGTGCCAGAAGCCGGACTTGATCGAATGCGGATCGCGCTCGACGTCATCGACGTAGCGGTGGTGGATGCGATGGCGAGCGGCCCACACGTAGATACTGTTCTGCAGCGCCATGCCGCCGAAAAGCGCCAGCGCCAGGCGAACCGGCCAGCGCGCCTTGAAGGTGCGGTGCGACCACATCCGGTGGTAGCCGGTGGTGATGCTCATGCCGCCGAGCATCAGCAGGACCGCGAACGCGATCCAGGCAATGCCGCTGTAGCCGTGAACCACGCCCCATAACGGGACCGCGGTCACGGCCAGCACGTTGAACAATGCAAAGAAGAAGGTATTGCCCCACAGGAGGGCCGGCTTGGGATCGGTCTTCATAAATCGGTTTTCATAAATGGAATGGCCCGGGTCGGGGCGGTGCCGGAGGCCGCTTACTCGCGGCCGAAAAAACGGATGGAAAGCGGGTAGCTCCACACTTCCCCGTCATTGGCCTTTATGGCACCGATGATCGGGAAAATCAAGGCCAGCAGACCGAGCGCCCAGATCAGGATGAAGCCGATCAGGACGATCATCAGCACAAAGCAGACCACAGCATAGATGATGACGCTGAGCAGCCAGTTGAGTACCACGTGCCAGTGAGGCTCGAGCCCCGGAACGTCGTCTTTCTTGACCAGATAGATGACAACCGGTACGACCAGTCCACCGAACGGGATGATCAGCCCGGCCAGAAGCGACAGATGCAGAATGGTCGCCCACAATCGCAACTCTTTTTCGGCTTCGGGCGAACTTTGTGTGGATTCGATCGGGTCGTATTCGCTCATGACGTAACTACCTCGTCGTTGCGACGCTGATATTTTCGATTCCGATGATATTGGCCGCATCCAGCACGGTAACCAGTGAGTTGGTGTCGGCGTCCGGGTGCGAGGCGATAATCAACGGCGCCTTGGGCTGCTGTGCGCGCTCGCGCTCGAGGTTGGCGCGCACCGCGTTGTTGCTGACCTCGCGCTTGTTGACCGTGATCTGGCTCAGCGAGTCGATCTCGACCAGGATCTGGCCGACGTCTTCCTCGACCTGCTGCTGGTCGCTCTTCTGCGGACGCGAAATATCCAGACCCTTCTCGCGGACGAAGGACGTGGTCACGATGAAGAAAATCAGCATGATGAAAACCACGTCAAGCATCGGCGTGATGTTGATTTCGGCTTCGTCTTCCGGGCGATGGCGTCTGCGCATTGGCGGTCAATCTTTCCAGTGATCATTGCGAGCACTAGAGAATACCGCAGCCGCCGCTACGGTGCCACCCCATCGTGCGGTCGCATTGCGGCCCGGCACCGGCGATTTCATTTTTTGGTCGGCCTTTTCCAGCCGGGAATGCTGCGCGACCGCGCCCTGGCCACGGTCAGCGCGTCGGGCGGCGCTTCGCCGGTCACCACGCTGCCGGCGCCCACGGTGGCACGGGCGCCGATCTTGACCGGCGCCACCAGCGCCGAGTTGGAGCCGATGAAAGCATCTTCGCCGATGGTCGTGCGATGCTTGTTGGCACCATCATAGTTGCAGGTGATGGTACCGGCACCCAGGTTGGCGCGCGCGCCGATTGCCGCGTCGCCGGCGTAGCTGAGATGGTTGGCCTTGGCGCCCTCGCCGAACACCGCGTTCTTGGTTTCGACGAAATTGCCGATGCGCACGCCTGCGGCCAGAACCGTGCCGGGCCGAAGCCGGGCGAACGGCCCCACGGTGCAGGCGCCGGTCGTCTCGGCGCCATCGAGTACGCAATACGGCTCGAGCCGCGTGCCGGCGGCCAGCCGCGCCTCGCGAACCACGCAGCCGACGCCGACAACCACGCCGTCTCCGAGGACAACCGAGCCTTCGACCACCGCACCGGGCTCGATGACCACGTCTCGGCCGGTGGAAACACGCCCGCGAATCTGCACCGATTCCGGGTCCGGCATACGCACGCCGGCGTCCATCAGCTCGTTTCTCCTGCGCCGCTGAAGTGCGCCCTCCAGCCCGGCCAGTTGGCGCATATTATTGGCGCCCAGCGTTTCCTCTGAATCCTTGCAACACATTGCTTCGACTTTCGCGCCGTCGCCGGCGGCGAGTGCGATACAGTCGGTCAGGTAGTACTCGCCCTGGCTGTTGTCGTTATCCACCCGGCCCAACCAGTCGGCCAGCCGGTCTGCATCGGCGGCCAGGACACCGCTGTTGACCTCGGTAATCCGCGCCTCGGCTTCGCTGGCGTCGCGCTGCTCGCGAATGCCCACGACACGGCCGTCCGGGTTGCGGAGGATGCGACCGTAGCCGTACGGATCCGGCGCCTGGAAGCTGAGCACGGCAAGCGGCGCGGCGAGCGTCGAGAATTCGGCCAGGGTCTCCGGGCGCACCAGCGGCATGTCGCCGGGCAGCACCATCACGCGGGCCGATTCGGGAATTTCGCTCATCGCCTGCTGAACCGCATGTCCGGTGCCCAGGCGCTCGTGCTGGGTCACCGTCGTCAGCGTTGCCGCGGTTGCGCCGCGAGGCCGGGCGAACGAGGCCAGCATTGTCTCGACCTGGTCGGCGCCGTGGCCCACGACCACGTGGACACACGCCGGCGAAAGTTCGAGCGCGGCGTCGAGCAGGTGCGCCAGCATGGGTCGCCCGGCAATCGGTTGAAGCACCTTGGGCAGCCCGGAGTGCATGCGCTTGCCTTCGCCGGCGGCCAGCACGACGAGGTGCAGGGGTTTGTGGGTCATTTGCGTGTCCATTCCACTGCGGTAATGACGGCAAGCATATCCGGTGGATCGCGTCGATGCACACGCGCCGTGCCGGAAGGGTGAAAAGGTCAGGTTCAGAAGAGAAAGAGAAACCGCGATCCCGGGCGCGGCTCGACCGGCGGGCGCCGGAATACACGAAAAGACCGCCGAACCCTTGGGGAACGGCGGTCCGGGAGACGGGCGACCAGCGAGTCAACGAACTGGCCGCCCGAATATTGCGTGCTTATCAGCCCTCGTCTTCTTCGCCTTCGTCCGGCGACGGGCCCCGGATGTATACATCGTCCAGTGTGAAATTGCCCAATTTCAGCCCGCTCAGGCCATCGCCGCTACCGATCAGCTTGCCGATGACGACCGGATCGATATCGCCGTAGATGTTGGCGAACACGGCCGTGTCGTCGCCGTCCAGCACCATCAGGACCAGGCCCTCGACGAAATTCTCCGATTCGTTGAGGAACAGGTCGACGTGTGAATCACCGTCGCGAACCTCCATCGCGGGCGTCCAGCCGGCGGTGTTCAGGTCGCCGGTGATTGCGTCGACCTGGGCGCGTGCGCCGGAAGTATCGAGATCCTCGAACACCATCAGGCGCAGCCCGGAGATGGAGTCGATGATGCCGGCCAACTCGGCGTTGCTGCCGCGGAAACTCTCGGCGAAGCCCTTCATCATGGCCGGACCGAAGTTCAGGTTGACCTTGGGCGTGGTGCCGATGGCGGCGGCGATCGGATTCAGATCCACCCGGCCGATATCGCCGGACTGGGCGAATGCGGTCGAGGCCAGCAGCAGGGTCGAAAACAGAGCGGTACGGATTGCATTCTTCATTGCGGTTTCTCCTTTCATGGTCGTTGGTTGGCTGGTTGGCTGGTTGTTTGGTTATTTGGTTGGCCGGCCCGGCAAAAGCCGACACGAAGGTGGCGACGCGGCTTATCCGGAGCGGTCGGGCCGCTCGAAGTACGGCCGAACGTATCCGGCGTAAGGCAGCTCGGACAGGCCCAGGTCGGGCATGACGAGGCTTTGCTGGACTTCACGCCCGGCCTTCGCCGCGGCGCGCTTGCCGGTGCGATTGATGGTGTCGAACGCAAACTGCAGTTCGGCCAGGTCGCGGGCGGTCGGCGTGACAACGGACTGAGATCCTGTCGGCGGCTGCTGTACCGTCGGCGATTGCAGCACCGCCGCGACCACCACCGCGACCACCAGCGCCGCGGCGATACCCATCAGCCAGGGACCGCGCTGCTCCATGTGCGCATTGCGCCGCAGCCGCGTCTTGACTGCGACCGGAAGTTCAGCGGCGCCCAGGCCGACCAGTTCGCGTTTCAACGCCCAGTCGGCGGCCAGCTCGGGCTCGCGCGGGACGGTTCTGCTGTCTTCCAGCGCATTTTCGCGCTCGAGATCACGTTCGAACGGATCAGGCGACTTGTGCATCGGATTCCTCCTCGAGACGGTGCCGCAGCTGGCGGCGCGCTCGGAACGTGTAGACCTTGACCTGGTTTTCGGAAAGCTCGAGCGTGGAAGCCACCGTGGCGACGTCGAGTTCCTGGATATCGCGAAGTATCAGCAGCGAACGCGCCGGCTCCGGCATGCCGGCCAGCGCCACGCGCAACTCGCGGGCCCGCTCGCCACTGTCGAATTCATCGCCGGGCCCCGTGTGGTCGGCCGGCCCCTGCGCCTTGTTCTCGCTTGCCACCAGCTGCAGCAGGCCGCGCGTTCGCGTCCGGCCGCGGAGAATGTCCAGGCAGGCGTTTCGCGCACAGGTAATCAACCATGGAAGCTCCTGGCCCGCGTGCAGGCTGTCGACGTTGCGCCAGAGCTTGACCAGCGTTTCCTGGGCCACGTCCTCGGCCTCGTCGTCGCGGCCCAGCATCAGGCGGGCCAGCTGGTAGAGCCGGCTGCCGTGCTGGTCGACGAGTTGTTCGAAACGACGCTTCATACCCGTATATACGCCGGACGTGGCGGAAGGTTACAGCGTAGCGACAATTTCTTTGACAAACCAGGGCGGGGGACGCGCCTTGAAGGGCCGCAAACTCGGCCGAGTTGCCCCGCAACCGCAATCAGCGACCTTGGCGAGGAGGCGTGGCGGAATCGATGGGGCGGCCGGCGCCTTCGAGGCGGTCGGCAGACTCAGACGCATGCGGCGCCGCGCGGAATCGCTCACGGGCGAGGCGCACCTGGTCGAACAGGTGCTTTCGAGCAATCTGGCGTCGATACCAGCGTTCGAACATTCGGGACAACAATGCGGTGGCGTTCATGGTTTCGGTGCTCTGGGTGCGCTCTTGCTTTCTAGACGCATGAAACACCGCAAAGGTTACGCGCCGATGAAAATATTTTTCGACATGACGCCATCGGCGGCCGCATGTCCGCCCGCCCCAGAAACATGGACAACCATCGCCTGAGCAGAAACATCGACAGCCATTTCCTGAGAGTTGGCGTGATTTCTTCGCACCTTTTTCGGCGTCCGGCGCGGCGCATGCGAAATCGGGCCAGGTTTCTCGTGGGAATTGATCAACTTTTGGCCAAACGGGCATATTCCAGGCAGCCGAATCTGGCCGGTCGGCCGTTCGAGACTTTCTGGGTTAGTCGGGGCAGTTAGCCCGGACTGAATGGCGCTGCCGCCGCAGCTTGGCCGTTCAGAAATGATCGGCCGAGATCCGCGGCGAGACCGTCATTTACTTCACGCTTTCGATGAATCCATGCAAACGGCTTTTCTGCGTTCGGGTGATGAACCGGAGGGGGTGTCCGGATTCCACACCATTCGTCGCGTGCTTGCCATCGCCCTCGGCATGTTCGAAGATGGGGTCCCGTTCCCCGTCGAGTCCGATCGATGTCCGACAGATCCGCGCCCAAGACGGTCACGATGCCGCTTGCAGGTGGCTTCCGCTTCGGCGACTGGACGGTCGTGCCGGCCGAGAACCTGCTTCGCCGCGGCGACCGCAAGGTGCGGCTGGAGCCAAAGGTCATGCGCCTTCTGCTTTCGCTGGTCGCGCGGCACGACCAGGTGTGCACGCGCGACCAGTTGCTCGACGAGCTGTGGCCGTCGCCGGAGACGACCGAAACGTCGCTGACCCGCGCACTGAGCGACCTGCGCCGGGCGCTGGGCGACACGCGGGGCAAAGGCGCATATATCGAGACGATCCAGCGCGTCGGCTACAAGGCGGTTGCGCCGCTGGCGCCGCTGCCGACTCGATTGCCACGCGTGCCCACCGACCCGTTCGGCCAGCCGCTGGACAGCGCGCAGGAGCTGGTGGCGCTGGCGGACTACCTGATCGCACGCCGGAATCCGGTCGATCTGGCGCAGGCCATCGCGGCGCTGAGCCATTTCGCCGAGGCCGAACCGGTGCATGCGCAGGTGTTCGCGATGCTGGCCTATGCCGAGCGGTTGTTGCCGTTGTACCGCGAGGAGCCGGGCGGGTTGCGCACGGCACAAGCGAGGGCGCATGCCAATGAGGCGCTCCGGCTCGATGGCGCCAACGGGCTGGCCTGGGCCGTGCTGGGCGGGCTGGCGCACGATCAGTGGCAGTGGCGCGAGGCGTTGCAGCAGTTCGAGCGCGCCGTGGCGCACGCGCCGCACGATGCCTACGTGCTGCATGACTACTCCGAGCTGCTGCTGCATTTGGGCGCCATCGATCGGGCGCTGAAATGCATTGAGCGCGCCTGCCGGATCAAGCGCGTCTCTGCGGGCGAACGGCTGGTGCTGGCCTGGATGCTGCTGCACCGCGATGCCGCCCGCGCCGGGCTGGAGCTGGCATTCGCGCGCCGACTCGGGGCCGATACCGTGTTCGCCGACAACCTCGAATGCCTGCTGAAGAACCGCTCCGGATGGACCGAGAGCGGTTTGGCCCGATGGCGCGAACTCGATCGTCTGCGGCGCGACGACCCGCTGTGGATGTGGCCGGCCTGCGTCATGGAAGTCGTCGCCGGCGATGCGCCCGCAGCCGGGCTGGCCGATGCCGCCGCCGATCGCGTCGAGACCGGCCGACTCGATCCCGGGGTTGCGTTCTTCCTGCTGGCCAGCTTCGGCCCCGAGGATGCCGCCGGGGACATGGCCGTCAAGGCCATCGAGACACGACGGTTTTTCGTCATCGATCCCTGGCTGGACGAGACGCAGCGGTTTCGGGATTTGCCGGCGTTCGCTTCCCTGGAGCGTCGGCTCGGCCTGACCGGGATGGCTGACGAAGCGCGCGACTGAACCGCCCGAATATTTTCCTCACAAATTGCGGCGCCCGGACCTTTCCCTCAGTTTGCCGCCTTAACAACTCTCTAGCATCGCTTTTGAAGGTCGGACGGCGGACTGCGTCGTGGATGGTGCGAAACCCATCGCCGCAGGAAGTCCGCCGCGCGGACCTGAACGCGGCGCGGCCGATCGATGCCGACGCGATCGGTCCCCTTCGACCTGCAGTCGGAAGCGAGCTGGATCGGCGTGGCCGTCGAACCGTTCGGCGCCGAGTTACCGAAGCATTCGGCACACAAACGCCAATCCCGCATCGTCCATCGCAAGCGAACAGCAAGGAGCCACCTACAATGACAATACA
>DATFJJ010000195.1:0-7184 GCA_035269245.1 Wenzhouxiangellaceae bacterium
ATGGTTCCGACAACGTTGTTGCGGAATGCTTCGCGAACCTGGTTCTGCAACATCGGCAGGTGCTTGTAGGCGGCCGCATGGAAAATTACATCCGGCCGATGGCGAGCAACCACGGTCTCCACTGTCGCCGGGTCGCAAACATCGCCGAGCACCGAGTCCATGACCAGATCGTGAAATTCGCCGCGCAGGTCGTAATCGATGCGGTAGAGGTTGTACTCGGAACTATCCAGCACTACCAGCCCTGCCGGATCCAGGCGAGCAATCTGGCGGCACAGTTCGGCGCCGATGGAACCGCCGCCGCCGGTGACCAGCACTCTTTTGCCGGTCAGCCCGGCGCTGATGGCATCCCAGTCAAGCGAAACCGGGTCCCGTCCCAGCAAGTCGTCGATAGCGACCGGCTTCAGATCCTCGAACCGGGTGAGGCTGGCACCCAGTTCCTTCAAGGTCGGCAGGGTTTTGAACTCCACGCCGGATTCCTCGCACAGCGCCACGACCCGCTGCATCTGGCTATTGGTCGCAGACGGTATCGCAATGACCGCCAGATCGATTGCGGCCTCGCGCACGATACGGGGAAGTCGCTGAATATTGGCCAGCACCGGCACGCCGTCGATCTCGGTGCCCTTGAGCCGCTTGCTGTCGTCCAGAAATCCGACGAGCTCGAAGCCACCGCGGCGGCGCAGTTCGGGCAACAGCAGCCGCCCGGAGCGTCCCGCGCCGATAATCAGCGTTCGCTGGCTGGTACGGCGCCAGCGAACCTCGGTGCGCATATCCCTGAAAATCCGGAACGCAAGCCGGGGAAGTCCCAGCGACAACAGCAGAATCAAGGGATACAGCCATAGCATCGGCGCGACGATCTCCACGCCGTGCTCCATGATCAGCAGCACGGCGCCGATGGCCACGGCGCCGAGCAGCGAGGCGCGCACAAGGTTGCCCATGTCAGGCAGACTGGCAAAGCGCCACAAACCACGATAGAGCCCGATGCGCCAGTAAACGAACCCCTGGATCGCCATCAGGAGCACGCCTTCGATAACGAGGCCCAGCGTCGGGGGCCAGGGCGCGCCGAACACGACCTGCGCACACCAGCGGGCCAGAAGCCACGCGAGGCCGGCAACCAGCAGGTCGTGAACCACGACCAGCGTCCGGATATTCTGATATCGAGGTGGGCGCTTCAGGACACCGAAATTCATGTCGTCACGCGGTCCTTGGCAACAACGAAATGAACAACGTACCAAGCTCCTGCAAGGATGACTGTCATTACCGCGGCCACCCCCAGATCCGCCTGCGGTTTCCATAGCGCCAGCACCGTGGCCGGCACAACCAGCAGGCCGTTGAGCGCAATCCAGACCAGCAGCACTTTGCCGTGACTCCAGCGCAGCCGGATCAGGTACTGATACGCGTGATTGGTGTGCGGAGTATACCACCGCTCCCCGCGAGCCAGCCTCCAGCAAAGTGTGACGGTGGCATCAATGACGAAAGGCGACACGATGATGAACGACACCCATACGGAAAAACTGTCGCTCAGCGTTCCGGTCAACGCGAACGCGCCGGCACACCACCCCAGCAGCAGCGAACCCGAGTCGCCGAGAAAGATGCTGGCCGGCGGACGATTCCAGAACAGGAAACCAAGCGAAGCGCCCGCGGCGACCGCGGCCAGCCAGGCCCCTGCAGTTTCCCCGGCCAGTCCGAAAGCAAAGGCGAACAGGGTGAAACTGATGACAGCCTGGGACGATGCCAGGCCATCCGACCCATCCATGAAATTGAAAAGGTTCATGAGCCAGACAATGGCGAGGACGGCCGTGGGCGTCCACAACCACGCGGCCTGAACCGTGACACCGCCGATGCTTATCGCTTCGACCGGGCCGAGCCAGGCGATGATTCCGGCGGCGAGGAGAAGCTGGATGCCCAGGCGCCAGCCGACACCCAGCGGCGCATGATCGTCGCGCCAGCCAAGCAGCGAGACGATGGCGGCACCGCCAACGAACGGCGCGACAACTGCGCTGTTCGGTGCGAACGCAACTGCAGTCATCACCAGCGAAATTCCGATTGCCAACCCGCCGCCCCGCGCGACAGGCGAGGAATGGCTGCGCCGGGCGCCGGGCTGGTCGATCAGACCGCGACGGAGCGAATACCAGCGCATCAGGGGGGTCAGGACAAGCGCAGCAATCAGCGCGAGCCCGGCAGATTGCCATGCATCCAGACTCATTCGCCGAGCACGCCGATCACCGGACGGGTCGTCTCCCACTCGCGACAGCTCGGGCACTGCCAGTGCCAGGTTTGCCCGCTGAAGCCGCACTGCCGACATCTGAAGCGCGGTTGATCGTCCAGCAGACGGTGCATCAGATTGCGCAGAAGCGCCGGATCGATCTCGTCGATTCGATGTCCGTGCCGATGCATCAGTTCCAGCAGCTGGTATAGACCACGCGCAGTCGGCCGCTTCTGAAGCTGCTCCAGGAGAAAATTGATGGCGCTCGCTGGATCGCTCTCGGCCCGGATAGCGGCAAAAGCGAGTACCGGGGCAAGCGTCGCGCCTCTAGTGACCAGCTGCTCGAGCCATTCGAGCAACTCAGGCTCTTGCCCAAGCTCCGAATAACAATGCGAAAGACTTTCAGCCACCAGCACGATGATGTCCGGATCCAGTTCGCAGGCTTGCTGGTATTTTTCGGCCGCGTCCGCCCAATGCCTTTGCGCAACGTCCAGGTCCGCCGCCAGCAGGTACGCCCGGGTGCATCCGGCATGATGATTACGCGCTGTCGCGAGATGGCGACTCGCGTTTTCACGATCGCCTTCCTGGGCTGCCTCTGCGGCCAGCTCGCAATGAAATTGTGCAATCAGCGCCGACGCATCCCGATCACTGACCTGTTCCAGTTGTCGCGCCTGGACGATGGCGTTCTTCCAGTCCTTCTCCTGCTGATAGATGGAAAGAAGGCTGCGGATCGCGACCTCCGAATAGCGGCCATCTTCGGCAAGTTCGCTGAACAATCTTTCTGCCCGGTCGAGCAGACCCGCTCGCATGTAATCCTCGCCGAGTTCCAGCAGCGCCTGCGTTCGGTGCTGCTCGCTCAGGTTAGAGCGGCTGATGATGTGTCGGTGAAAGCGGATGGCCTTGTCAACCTCGCCCCGGCGGCGAAACAGGTTGCCAAGCGCCAGGTGCGTCTCGGCGGTCTCGGTATTGATCTCGGCGAGTTTGAGAAAGACCTCGATGGCCTTGTCGGGCTGCTCGTTGAGCAGGTAGTTGAGACCCCTGAAGTAATTTGACGAGATCGCGTGCTGTTGCCGTCTCTCGCCGCGCTGATAGGCGCGTGCTGCAGCCCACCATCCCGACAACGCAGCCACCGGCAGAAGCGCCAGCGCAAGCCAGAAAGGCTCAGGCATCGGTCAGGCTCTTGCTTGCCTCCGGCGTTTTAGCGGGCGCGCTCGGCCGTGGATGACGACGGAACAGCATCAGCATTGCGGCAAACGCAAAGCCCAGCACCGCGCCCACGCATATCGACAGCGCAACGATCGCGCCCAGCGATGCCGTCCACTGGATGAAAACGAGTTCCAGAGTGACCGGATCGGGGTTGAGCGCACCCAGGAAAACGCCGATCACTGCGCCCAGAATCACCGCAAGGCCGAGCAGCCATCGCCACATCGGATCAGTCCCCCGCGGCCTGGTTCACGCGCTCGCGAAGTTCCTTGCCGGGTTTGAAATGCGGCACGTGCTTGCCGGGAAGTGCGACCGAATCGCCGGTCTTGGGGTTACGGCCGATTCTAGGGGGTCGGAAATGAAGACAGAAGCTGCCGAAACCGCGTATTTCGATCCGGTCGCCGCTGGCCAGCGCTGAGCTCATCTGCTCGATGATCGAGCGGACCGCCAGGTCGACGTCGGTCTGACTGAGATGTTGTTGTTGGGCAGCCAGCTTTTCAATCAGCTCGGACTTGGTCATGCCGTCACTCCGTGACTGTGCGGCGGACCCGGGGTCCGCCGCGTTGATCACAATTGGATCAGTCCTTGCCAAGCTGCTCACGCAGCAGTTCACCCAGCTTGGTGCCGCCGGACTTGGGCTGCTGGTATTGATCAACAGCATCGGCAAGCTCCTCGTCGTCCTTGGCCCGGATCGAAAGCGTCAGGTTACGCGTCTTGCGATCCAGTGCAACGAACTTGGCTTCGACTTCGTCGCCAACACTGTACATCTTGGTCGCGTCGTCGACTCGCTCCTTGGCCATGTCGTTGGCCTTGAGATAGCCATCGACGCCGTCGGCCAGTTCCACGACCGCACCCTTGGCATCGATCTCCCGCACCTTGCCGGTGACGATGGAACCTCGCGGATGCTCGGCCATGTAGGTTGCGAACGGATCCTGGTCGAGCTGCTTGATGCCCAGCGAGATGCGCTCGCGCTCGGGATCGACTGCAAGCACGACGGCTTCGACTTCCTCGCCCTTGCGGAAGTTGCGAATGGCTTCTTCGCCCGGCGTCATCCAGGAGATGTCGGACAGGTGAACCAGGCCGTCGATGTCGCCTTCCAGACCGATGAATATACCGAAGTCGGTGATCGACTTGATCGTGCCCGAAACCTTGTCGCCCTTGTTGTGCAGGGCTGCGAACGCTTCCCAGGGATTCGGACGGACTTGCTTCATGCCCATCGAGATGCGACGACGTTCGCCGTCGACGTCCAGGACCATGACTTCGACTTCCTCGCCGATGTGAACGACCTTGTTCGGATTGACGTTCTTGTTGGTCCAGTCCATTTCGGATACGTGGACAAGACCCTCGACACCATCCTCGATTTCGACGAAGCAACCGTAATCGGTGATGTTGGTCACCCGGCCGAACAGGCGCGAGCCCGGCGGGTAGCGACGATCGATGTTGTCCCACGGATCCTCGCCCAGCTGCTTGAGACCCAGCGATACGCGCATGCGTTCGCGGTCGAAGCGCAGGACGCGGACTTCAAGCTCGTCGCCGACTTCGACCACTTCCGACGGATGCCGAACGCGCTTCCAGGCCATATCGGTAATGTGCAGCAAGCCGTCGATGCCGCCAAGATCCAGGAACGCACCATAGTCGGTGAGGTTCTTGACCACACCCTTGACGACTGCGCCTTCCTCGAGACGATCGATCAGGTCTTCGCGCTCAGCTGCGAATTCGTGTTCAACGACCGCACGGCGCGAAACCACCAGGTTGTTGCGGCGACGATCGAGCTTGATGATCTTGAACTCGAGGTCCTTGCCTTCGAGATAGCTCGGATCGCGCACCGGACGCACGTCGACCAGCGAGCCCGGCAGGAATGCCCGGATGCCGTCGATGCTGACGGTGAAACCACCCTTGACCTTGCCGGAAATCTGGCCGATCACATTTTCCTCGGCCTCGCTGGCCTTTTCCAGCTTGTCCCAGATACGGGCGCGCTTGGCCTTTTCGCGAGAGAGGCGGGTTTCTCCGAAGCCGTCCTCGACCGCTTCGAGAGACACTTCCACCTCGTCGCCGACTTCGACTTCGAGCTCGCCGTCGTCGGTCTGGAACTGGTGGATGGGCACGATGCCCTCCGACTTCAGTCCGGCATTGACGACAACGACGTCATCGCGAATCTCGACCACTCGGCCGGTGACGATCGCACCTGGGCGGAGTTTGGATTCATCCAGTGTCTGTTCGAACAGTTCGGCAAAGGATTCGGTCATTGAATGGCTTGGTTCCTGCAATTCTGGGGCAGCTGCTGTACTCAAGATTGGTGTCCTGTTGGATCTTGTCATCTGCATCCGCAAGGCGGACGCTCGTTAATGAAAGCACACCGGCAGGCCTTTGAAACGGGGCCTCACGGTGCACGGCTGAACGTTACTGATTTTTAATCTTCAGGCACCAGGTCTCCGAACCGGTTCCGGGCAAGCCCGACCACGCGTTCGATGACCTGATCCAGCGATAGATGGGTCGAATCGACCACTACCGCATCGGGAGCGGGCACGGTTGGCGCAACCGATCGTTCACGGTCACGCTTGTCGCGGGCCTGCATATCCCGAAAAAGACGCGAAAGAATAACACTTTCTCCTTTTTCCTTCAACTGCTTATAGCGTCTTTTCGCACGTTCTTCCACGCTGGCCTCTAGAAAAACCTTCAATTCGGCGTCCGGAAACACGATCGTGCCCATATCGCGGCCATCGGCCACGAGCCCCGGATTGACGCGGTAAGCCCGCTGCAGCTCCAGCAGCGCGCTCCGCACGGCGGGTATCGCCGCCACCCGGGAGGCCATCACGCTGACTTCCTCGGTACGCAGCGAATCCCCGACCTCTCGGTCCTCCAGGAAAACGGCAATACCCTCGCTTCCGGCTCGGAACGCAAGGTCCACGTTGCGGGTCAGTTCAACCAGGGACTGTTCGTCGTCCGCAGCGACATCACGCCGCAGTGCCGCCAGTGCCACCGACCGATACACGGCGCCGGAATCGAGCGCATTCCAGCCCAGCCGTCGCGCGACGGCCGCCGATACAGCACCCTTCCCGGCACCCGACGGGCCGTCTATGGTCAGCACGGAGGGCTGTAATTGCGGTTCGGATTGCGAGTGTCGATGGGTCACCGCCATTGCAGTTGCGCTCCCAGCGATTCGAGATGTCGGGCGAAGTCCGGATAGCTTGTACGAATCCATTCCGCACCGTCTATTTCCACCGGCCCGTCGGCCACCAGCGCCAGTATCGCCAGACTCATTGCGATTCGATGGTCCCCTTCGGACTCGACCCGTCCGCCCCGAACCCGGCCGCCTCTAACCACAGCACCGTCGGGTCGCTCTTCCACGTCCACGCCAAGCCGTCTGAGCTGACGGCTCATCACGGCGAGGCGATCGGACTCCTTGACCCGCAATTCGCCAGCGCCGGAAATTACGGTTTCGCCCTGTGCTGCCGCGGCCATCGCCATGACGAGCGGGAACTCGTCGATCGCAAGCGGCACCCATTCGTCCGGAATACGGCTGCCGACCAGCTGCGGCGGACTCGAAATTTCGAGCATCGCGACCGGTTCGGCGCCCGCACTGGCGTCCGCGATCGGATATACCTGGACGGCACCGGCAGCCATCTGCTCGACGATGCGAAGAAATCCGTCGCGCGTGGGGTTGACGCCCACCGGGCCGATGCTGACGCGCGAACCGGGCACCAGAGTGGCCGCGGCGATCATGAACGCGGCCGACGACAGATCGCCGGGCACTGTGATTCGGGCTGCTTTAAGGCGC
>DATFJJ010000196.1:0-2338 GCA_035269245.1 Wenzhouxiangellaceae bacterium
GTCCACCCCAGTGTTTGCGTCAGTGCCGAGAGATCGACCGGCTCCAGCCGCGCATCGACCAACAGCTGCCGGTTGACGCGGGCCCAATCATGCCATTCGAGCCGCTCGACGACCAGCGCGCCGTCGAGCACCGGCAATCGAAATGAATCAATCAGCGCAAGCGTTCCCGATCCATCTGTGCGCAATGCCACTGCACTTGCGCCGAGTGGAATACGGAGCAGTCTAGCGCTTTGCCAGTTGGCCCCGAGTTCCAGCGATTGGCCGGGATTGTCCCACCCCAGCCACGCCCCCAGCCCAGTGATCGCAATTCGGTCGGCGCCGTCGGCGATCGTAACGTCGGACAGACGCAGCCCGGCGCTGACGACCGACCCGTCCTCGATTCGCATGCGTCCTGCCAGCCTGCCCGCCGGATCGAGTTGACCCCAACCCCTGGTGCCGGCCAGCGAACTCAAGCCCTGGCGCCACAGCGACCCGAGGTCCGCTTCCTCGATTTCCAGGTCAAGCGCCGCGACGCCAAGGGGGTCGCCGGCAAGGATCCCGCCGTCCACAATCAGGGAGATCGATTGGGCCTGCTCCAGCGCCAGACGCTCGATTCGCCAGCCGTCCTGCCGAAGCTTTCGCGCCTCCAGCTCGAGGGCGAAGGACGCTTCCGGCGACGGCAGGTAGGCTGGGCCGAGCAGGAGTTCTCCGGCGCTCCAGTTCGCATCGAGCCGCAGACGCGCTTCGTCCGCCAACCAATCAAAATCCAGATCCAGCGCCAATCCGGCGCCGGCATAAAGACCGTCGGGCGTATCGAAGGCAAGCTGTCCAATCTGGAGTCCACCCTGAATCCGGTCCTGATCCAGATCGAGCGTGCCGGAAAAGCTTCCCGACAGATCGGCAAGGCCGGCCTCGGCGAGCAGCGGGGACGGAACCCATGCCGCGGGTACGTCCCGGATGGAAAGCTCGGCATGATCCTGGCCGTGCAGCCGATAACGTATACGACCCCCGTCGTCGCCCGTCAGCGTGAACTGGCCGGCCCGGCGCTCGAACTCGAACACCAGCGGACTCGCACTTTCGATGTTCCAGGTCAATCGGCCCTCGCTGCAGCGCGCCCGCGGCTGAAAAGGGCAGCGCAGCGCCAGGCTTCCCAATCGGCCGAAGCGTGCGTGCGCGATTTCGTTGATTTCGACTATTGCGGTGTCCGCCTGGCGGGCCGTGATGCTCTCGACGCTGAATTGCCCGAATGCCGTTGCACCTGCCTTCAGTTCGAATTGCAACCCCCCATTGGCGGGTGCCGAGGAAAGCCAGCAGACCGTTGCCAGCAGCATCGCGGCGCTTCGGGTCAACAAGATTGTCCGTTTGGGATTCATCGGGTTATATTGTGAGCCATGAGCGATCAGGGCAGCAGGGAAATCGAAGGTCTCGCCGTACTGGCGGTGGACGATCACGAAATCAACCGCGACTTCATCCACGCCGCGCTTGCGCCAGCGGTGGCCTCGTTGGAGCTCGCCTGCAGCGGATTCGAGGCCATCGAATGCTGCCGCAAGCGGCGCTTCGACGTTGTGCTGATGGATCTGCACATGCCCGACATGGATGGCTTGTCAGCATGGGAACACATTCGCGAGCAAGCGACCGGCAGGTCGACGCGAGTCATCGCGCTTACAGCTGATAGCCGGCCCGAAGAACGCGAACGGTTGCGAAACGCCGGCTTTCACGGCTTCCTGAGCAAGCCGGTCGCCCCCGGCCTGTTGCTGCAGACAGTTCGTCGGGTGGCTGCAGGCCGCGATGGGTTTACCGAGATTCATAACCCGGCGGAGCGGCGCGCATTGCTGCTCGACGATGCCCGGGCTGCCCGGGCCTGCGGAAGCCCGGAGCGCGCCCGCCAGATGCGCACGGCGCTTGCGATCGAGATAGATCACCATTGGGCGTCGCTGGACAACGCCATTTCCCATGGCCGTTTAGAAGATGCCGCCGAGCAATTGCATCAGTGGGCAGGCGCCAGCGGCTACTCGGGTGCAACCCGGCTCGAGCAGGCCTGCGCAGCATTGGAGGCGTCGCTGCGACGGGATCTGGACAGTTCTCCCGGCAGTCTTTACCTCAACGTGCTCAGAACGGTTGAAAGCACCCGCCAGTCAATCAGGGCGGCCCAACCGGACTGAACTGCGGCAGGCCCGTAATTCCCGATGGACGGCTGCCCTGCAGGCAAGGCTCCTTCAGAGCTCCTTCCGCGTGCCCTGCCCGAGACAGTCCTTCATCTCGGTGACCGCTGCTCCAAGCCCGGTAAAGATGGCGCGGGCGATGATGGCATGGCCGATGTTGAATTCCCGGATCAGGTCCAGCGCGACGACGTCGAAGA
>DATFJJ010000197.1:0-14183 GCA_035269245.1 Wenzhouxiangellaceae bacterium
ACCCGCCGCACCTGGACACACCGGATTCGGGTATCGACCGGGATCGAAACGAGCGCAGGCGAATGCTGCGTTACCTGATCGTGGCGGCGCTGGGCATGATGCAGGTCATGAGCTACGCGCTGGCCAACTATATCGCCGGAGGATCGGCTGACGTTTCCGGCGGCATGGACCCCGAGACCGAGCACTTCTTCAGGTTGATAAGCATGCTGGTTGCGGTGCCGGTGGCGCTGTACGCTGGTCAGCCGTTCTACCGCTCGGCGGCCAATCACCTGCGCCAGCGCCATCTTGGACTCGATGTGCCGGTGGCCGGCGCAATCCTGCTGGCGTTGTTTTCAAGCGTGCTGATCACCTTGTTCGGCGAGGGCGAGGTCTATTTCGATTCGGTCGTGATGTTCGTCTTTTTCCTGCTCCTGGGGCGTTTTGCCGTGATGCTGGCGCGTCAGCAGTCCGGGGCCTTGCACAGCGCACTCGCCCGGGCGCTGCCGGGGCAGGCGCGACGCCTGACGGCCGCGGGCAGCGAGGCGGTCGGCCTGGTGGAACTGGAGGTCGGGGACCGGATCATCGTGGCTGACGGTGATGTGGTACCGGCCGACGGGATCGTCACCGAAGGCGATGGTTCGGTGGACGAATCCCTGCTTTCGGGCGAATCGGAGCCCCGTCCGCGTGCGGTGGGCGATGCGGTGCTGGCCGGCAGCCTGGTCAGCGGCGGTTCGTTGCAGCTTCGAATCGAGAAGCTCGGCAGCAGCACGGTGCTTTCGGGCATCGTCGAGCTGCTGAGCGAGGCGCGCAGGCGCAGGCCCCGGCTGGCCCGTCTGGCCGATGCCGCGGCGGCCTGGTTCATTGCGCTGATCCTGATCTCGACCGGCCTTGCGGCAATCTACTGGTGGCAGGTAGACCCGGGCAGCGTTATCCCGGTGGTGCTGGCCATGCTGGTGGTCGCCTGTCCGTGCGCGCTCGCCCTGGGCACGCCTACGGCACTGGCCTCGGCAACCCGAGGGCTGGCGCTGCAAGGCGTGCTGACGGCTAATCCGGACGCGCTGGAGGCATTGCCGCGCATCACGCACGTCGTGCTGGACAAGACCGGTACGTTGACCGAACCCGGCGCGCGCCTGGTGGAAGTCAGGACCGTACCCGGGCTGGACCGTGACGAAATGCTGCAGCTGGCCGGCGCCCTCGAACGGGTGAGCAATCACCCCATTGCACGGGCGTTTTCCGCGTTCGACCGAGGACGTCTTGTGGAGCAATCGGAAAATGTCGCCGGCGCCGGCGTGGCGGGCAGGATCGATGGCCGAAAATACTGGCTGGGCAGAGCCGATTGGGTATCCGAACGGGCCGGCGGTCGATGGTCGGAACCCGGCGAAGGCATATGGTTGGCGCTGCTGGCCGAGGGCGCGCCTGAACCGGCCTGGCTCCGCGTTGACGCCAGGCTCCGGGGCGGTGCGCAAGCGCTGGTCGCGCGCCTGAACGGCGCGGGCATCCGAGTGGTCCTGGCATCCGGTGACCGCGAAATCAATGTGGCCTCGGTTGCTCGGGCGCTGGGCATTCGGGAATATCACGCCGGGACGCGACCCGAGGACAAGCTTGCTCTGGTCGAGCGTCTTCAGACCCGCGGCGCCCGCGTCGCGATGGTTGGCGACGGCATCAACGATGCGCCGGTACTGGCCGGTGCCGATATCTCGATCGCGCTCGCCGAGGGCGCGGCCATTGCGCGCACCCAGGCCGACCTGGTAGCGACTGGGCGGGACCTGAAGCCGGTGACGGCATTGTTCGAACAGGCGCCGAGAGTGCGCAGGATCGTGCGCCAGAATCTGGTCTGGGCGCTGGTCTACAATCTGGGCGGGCTCCCGCTGGCCGCCGCCGGGCTGGTGCCGCCGTGGGCCGCGGCCATAGGCATGTCGGCCAGCTCGATTGCAGTGGTATTGAACGCCCGTCGCCTGGGCCGAATCGACAACCGCAAGCCGCCGGAATCGCCACCCGCGAGGCGCGCTGCACTGGAAGCCGCATGAAAATCATCTACGTGCTCATACCGTTGTCGCTGATGCTGCTGGGCCTGGCCGTCTGGGCCTTCTTCTGGGCGGTCAGAAACGACCAGTTCGACGATCTGGACACCCCGGCGATGGATATCCTCGATGATGACGAAAAATCCGCTGATGATCAGGCGCCGGAAACCCGGGATCGGTAGCCGGTAGTCGGAAAGGCGGTTTCGGGTTTCCGGTTTCGGGTTTCCGGAAAGGCAAAAACCAAGGCAGATGACGGAAGAACCGGCCAGGCTTTGCCGACTACCGACTACCGACTACCGACTACGCTTCGACCGGAAACCGGAAACCAGCGAACCAACGAACCAGCCAACCAGCGAACGAATGAAACCATGACCCCCTTCGCCGCCCTCGTCACCGGCCTGCTTGCCGGCCTGTTCGGGTCCACGCACTGCGTGGCGATGTGCGGCGGCATCATGGCGGTGTTGCATGGACAGGTGCCGCGCGGGCGCGACCGGCTGGCCGCCGGGTTTCACGCCGGCCGCCTGGCCAGCTACCTGCTGCTGGGGCTTGCCTTGACGGCGCTGGGCATGTTGCCGGAGCGCTTGCTGCCGGCGGGTGCCGCACCGGTCATGAGGATTGCACTGGGCGCGCTGTTGATCCTGATTGCCGTCTACATCGGATTGCCTGGTCGTGTCCGGGACGCCTTCGGGGAGCTCGCCCAGCCAATCACCCGGCGCGTGATGCCCTTGTTCAACCGATTGCTGCCGGCCGACACATGGGAGAAGGCGATCGGCCTGGGGCTGCTCTGGGGCTTGCTGCCGTGCGGTCTCTTGTACAGCGTGCTGGCCGCGGCGTGGCTGCTGGCCGATCCGGTGCCGACGATCGCGATGGTGCTGGGGTTCGGCCTGGGTACGCTGCCATTGTTGCTCGGGGGCGGTTTGGCGCTGGTCCGGCTGCGCAGCCGTATCCGGGCACCGTGGCTGCGGGGTACGGCCGCCGGCGTCATGGCGCTGACCGGCGTGCTGGTGGCTGCCGGGCCCTGGATCGCGCACAGTTTCGATCATTCGACCGTGCAGTTCCTGGTCGATTGCGTTTCGCCTTGATCGCGATGGCTGGGCGGGCCTGCGAATGAGACCCAATCAAAATTGATGCGAGTCAAAAGCGGCTCCAGCCAACAGCCGTATGCTTTGCGCTAAGAGAATTCGCGCAGTGAAAAGACCATGCAGGCAGCCATGCGACCCAAATTCGACGCCGACCTGATCGCCAAGTACGGCGGTGCAGGACCGCGCTATACCTCATACCCCACGGCTGTCCAGTTCAGCGACGAATTCGGCCCCAAATCGTGGCTGTCGGCGCTCAAGGACAGCAACAAGCTTCCCATTCCGGCGGATCTGTCGCTCTACGTGCACGTGCCGTTCTGCTCCAACCCGTGCTTCTACTGCGGTTGCAACAGGATCATTACCCGCTCTGTCACCGCCGGGCAGGAGTTTTTGGTGGATCTCGAGCGCGAACTCGATCTCACCGCGCCGCATATCGACCATGACCGCAAGGTGCGACAGGTTCACCTGGGTGGCGGCACGCCGACCTTCCTGTCCACCGACCAGATTCACCAGCTGCTGCGGCTTCTGCGTACTCGCTTCCAGTTCGACGAGGATGCGGAAATCGGCCTGGAAGTCGATCCGCGCTCGGTCGAACCCGTCGATATTCGTCGCCTGCGGGAGATCGGTTTCAACCGGATCTCGATCGGCGTCCAGGATCTTGACGAATCGGTGCAGGAAGCGGTCAACCGGGTTCATGACCAAACGCGCGTCGCGTCCATCGTGGGGGCGGCTCAGGCGGTCGGCTTCGAATCGGTCAGCATCGATCTGATCTACGGGCTCCCGAAACAGACCACGGATGCCTTTGCGCGTACGGTCGAGCGCATCATCGACATGAAGCCAGACCGGCTATCGCTGTTCAACTACGCCCACATGCCTCACCTGTTCAAGGCACAGCAGCGCATCAAGGCCGATGAGCTACCCGCCCCGCCTGTCAAACTCGCGATCTTTCGCAATACGCTGACCCGCTTGCTGGATGCAGGTTACGAATTCATCGGCATGGATCACTTCGCATTGCCCGACGATGATTTGGCCCAGGCACGCCGGAATGGCACCATGGTGCGTAATTTTCAGGGTTACTCAACGTGGGCCGGGCTGGACCTGCTGGCCTTTGGACCGAGCGCGATTTCCCAGGTGGGCGATGCATTTGCCCAGAACGAGCGCAAGCTTCTGGACTGGCAGATCAGCTTGCGCGAGCGCAGGCTGCCTGTGGCGCGGGGCCTGATGCGTACCACCGACGACCGCCTGCGGGCTGAAATCATCAGTACCGTGATGTGCAACGGCAAGCTCGATTATCGGCCTTTCGAGAAGGACTATGAATTTTCGTTCAAGATCTATTTCCGTACCGAGCTTGACCGCCTTCAGGCGCTGGTCGAAGACGGGTTGATGGTCTGGACGGATCACGGCTTCGAGGTGACGGCGGAAGGCCTGATGTTCGTTCGGGCCATTGCCATGGCTTTCGACGCCTACCTCAAGCGTGAAAACGATTCATCTTCTTCGCGATTTTCGCGGATCGTTTGATCCGCCGACTAATGAACGGGCGGTCCGGTAAAACCGGTCGCTTTTTCACGCCCGGAATATGCCAAACCCGCGATTTTCTCTGCTATTCTTTGAACCAGAAAACGTGGAGTCGCAAGGGAGACGCGCATTGTGAGCAAACCCATCTCACTGACGGAAAAAGGCCAAACAAGCGTTTCGTGCCGCCAGTGCGGGCTGTTCGATCTGTGTTTCGCCCAGGAAGTTGCCGAATCCAGGCGCGACGAACTCGATCGCATCATCAGGCGCCAGCGCCCGTTGCAGCGCGAAGCACATCTTTTTCATGCCGGTCAGCAATTCCGCAGCGTTTGCGTAGTGCAGTCCGGCACCGTGAAGACCTACCAGCTTTCCAGCGAGGGCGATGAGATCGTGACCGGCTTTCACCTGCCGGGCGAGCTTATCGGGCTGGACGCGATCGGCAAGGGTCGCCACCCGGAGTTTGCCGTGGCACTCGAAGACAGCCGGTTCTGCGACATTCCGTTTCGGGATTTTCAGAAGATTCTCGATGAAAGCCCGAGTCTCAACCAGCTGATGCTCAAGCTGCTGTCGGCCGATATGGCCGAGACACGCGAGTTGCTGCTGGTGGTCGGACGCATGGATGCCCGGGCCCGTGTGGCGACGTTCCTGCTCAACATGTCGCGCAGGCTCACGCGCCGTGGTGAGGATGGCACCCGGTTCCGGCTGACCATGGACAGACGCGATATCGCCAACTATCTCAGCCTGACCATCGAAACCGTCTCGCGCACGCTGAGCTGGATGCAGAAGGAAGATATGCTGGCCGTACGCGGCAAGCTGGTTCAGCTACTCGATCATGATGCCCTGCTCGACACCGCAGGGCGCGAGCACGAGGATTTACTGCTGCATACCGGCTGATTCCGGCAATCCAGGGCGAGCGCTGTGCGTCCCGTTTTTGCGATTGCTTCATTCGGCACCCCCCCCCGAGGACAACACGCTGCCAGGCCACGAATTGGGGGCCTGGCAGCATTCGGTTGGTGAACAGGAATGTGGCTAGTCCGGCATCCGGGTCGAATCCACCAGCTGGCCGAAGAACAACGCGTTGGCGAACAGTCGTTCGGTGCCCACCCAGTAGCCGCGGAACAGGTAGTCGTCGGCGATCCGCACCACCACTCCGCGCCCGTGCCGGTCTGCCGCCAGAGCCGCGGTTCCGGCCAATTTTTCCGAAACGGGCCCCGACAGATAGCCGGCGACCAGCGGCTCGTCGGCGTATCGCCCGGGCGTGGCATAACGGTTGGTCGTGGTTCGGAGCAGGTGGGATCCCTGACGGAAGACGGTGACCTGCTGGTCGGCGTATCCGTAGCCAAGCGGGTGAGTGACATCCAGCGTCATGGCCAGCGCGCTGCCGCCGATCAGCGTGCGGGCGAAGTCGGTCTTGTAGTCGGCATAGGGCGCCGACTCGACATTGCCGGCATCGGCTTCATCTCCGGTCGTTTCCCCTTCCGGTTTCTCGTCGAACGACCAATCCAGATCGAGTGACTCGGCCCATTCGGCGCTGCCGCCCAACGCAACCAGCTGCCCCCCCTGCCGGACGAATCCGGTGACGGTCTCGGCGAAACCGTCGCCGAGGCTATCCCAGTCGCCGGGCGGCATGATGATGTGGGTGTAGTCATCGAGATCCGAGGGCAGCGCGTCGGCGTCGATGCGGGTCAGCGGCTGGTCGAGAATCGTATCGAACCAGTGCCAGACGTAGCCGGCACCGTAGGGGCTGACTGCGTCACCGGTCAGCAGGATGGGCCTGGGTGCTTCCAGCACCGGGACCGAAGGGCTGCCAAGGTCGCTGCCCTCGCGCGCGAGTCCGCTGCCGATGCCGGCGATCGCGACGTCGAAACGCTCGCTCAGCGTTGCCAGCGTTTCCTCGACAGGCGGCAGGTGGTCCGGCTGGATGCCGTGATGAACGACGATGCTGCCTCGCACGAAGCGCCGAACATCGTCTGTGCCGGTCAGTGCCAGTGGCGTCTCGGTGGCCTGCACCCGGTAACCCTGCGCCAGCAGCGCGGCCAGCACGGCTGGTGCGCGGTGCTGCTGCCAGTCGATAACCCACGCCGTAGACGACGCATCTAGCGTAGAGGTCGGGATGGCTGGAAGCGTTTCGGCTGTGAGCCGGCTCCCGCGAGCCTGGAGGCGGGAAGCGCGCGTCAGCGGAAGCCCGAAGGCATGTTGCAACGGCCAGGAAGACACATCGTAGAAGGTTTCCATGGGCAGTTCGGTGGGGGTCGAGAAAATTGCCTCGATGAACCGGTACTGATCCTGCATCGCGGGAATCGCCCAGGCTTCTCCCGGCCCGTACTCGCGGTCGCCTATCGTCACCGGTTCAGAGACCGAGTGTACCTCGATGCCGTGTCCGAGCAGTATTTCCAGCAGTCGCCGGGCACGCATGGGATCGCCGTCGTCACCGAGCAGCCAGCCGCCGCGGCCGGCGATTTCGCGTGCCTCGGAGAAGAAATCGGCCTGATGAGCGATCAGGTCCCCAGCGAGGTCGCGGCTGGCGTTGAGCGTGGAAATCGATGTCCGAACCTGGTTGGCGATCGCGTCGGCAAAGGTGCGTTCGCCGAACGGCGTTTCCATCCTGTGGCCGCGCGACGAACCCTGTTCGAACAGGATGCCGATGCCGCCGGTCAGGTCGGGATAGGTCGATCCCTTGCCCAGATAGTAGTCGTCAAAGCTCTCGCGGCTGTAGTAAGGCTCGCCGGCCTGGTCGAGAATCTCGCCGTGATAATCGGCGATCTTGCGAGTGAGTTCGAAAACCCGGGCCGGGGTGGCCGGGTTGTTGCGTTCCGGAATGCCGGGCTGGAAGAAGTAGCTAGAGCTACGGCCCATCTCGTGCGCGTCGGTCAGAACGTGCGGTCGCCATTTCCGGTAATGCTCGATTCGCTGGCGTGAAACCGGGTGGGTCAGCGGCAGCCAGTCGCGGTTGAGATCGAACCAGTAATAGCTGGTGCGACCGTAAGGCCAACCCTCGTTGTGCTCGCGATCGTTGGGGTCGGCCGAAGGGTTGCGACCCTTGTGCATGTTTACCCAATGGGCGAAGCGGGCCCCGCCGTCGGGGTTGATGACCGGCTCCATCACGATCACCATCTCATCGAGCCAGGCGCGAACCTGCTCATCGTCGGCGTGCGCCAGGTACCAGGCCATGATCACTGCGGCCGAAGCCCCGGAGGCTTCGTTGCCGTGCACCGAGTAGCCCAGCCAGACCACCGGCGGGCCGTCGCCTTCGACGCTGGCACGCCGCCGGTCGGCCCGGATTTCACCGATTCGCGGCAGACGTTCGGGACTCGCGAAATACACCAGGATCTGTTCACGCCCGCCATGGCTGCGGCCGATGGTCTCGATCCGAACCCGGTCTGAATCTTCCGCGAGCTGGCGGTAGAAGTCGAGCAGTTCGTGATGATAGGGGTGGCGCTCGCCTGGCTCGAACCCCAGAATTTCGCCGGCCGATGGCGCATCGCCGGGCGTCTCGACCGAATCCGGGAGGCCAGGCAGAACGGCGACAGCCGATGCAGAGAAGAGGAAACTGGAGAAAGCCAGCACGAGGGCAGTCGCGAATCGCATCATAATAGGGTCAGGTGTTGGACGGCCTGATAGCATAACGGACCTGTTCAGGCAATTTGGCTACGAGGAGACATCAGTATGCGGCTCGACTCCAGAGACATTACCGACCACAAGCCCATTTCGCCACGTTTCGCGTTCGGCAAGCCTGATCGTGACAATCACATGGCGCTATCCGACAACCTAAGTCCCAACCTGGCCTGGACCGATGTGCCGGAGCAGGCCAAATCGTTCGCGGTGCTGTGCGTCGACCCCGACGTGCCGGCGGAGGCTGACGATGTCAATACCGAGGACAAGACGCTTCCGGCCGACATGCCGCGAGCGGATTTCTACCACTGGATCATGGTCGACGTCCCGCCAGACGTCAGAGAACTTGCGACCGGCGAATGCAGCGAGGGCGTGACCGAAGGCGGCAAGAAGCAGCCGCCCGGCCCGAAAGGCGCGCGCCAGGGCATGAACAATTACACCCAGTTCCTGCAAGGCTCCGACCTCGAAGGGCGCTATTTCGGCTACGACGGGCCATGCCCACCCTGGAACGACGCCTTGCTGCATCGCTACCGGTTCACCGTTTACGCGCTGGATGTTGAAAAGCTCGACCTTGACAAGGAATTCGACGGCCCCGCCGCGCTCGAGGCGATGGAAGGCCACGTGCTGGACCAGGCGACCATAACCGGGACGTATACGTTGAACCCGGACGTTGCCTGAGCCCCGGTTTCCGGGTTCGGGTTTCCGGTTTCGGGAAAGGCAGGGCTCGAAGTCGGAAGTCGGAAAGTCATTCCGATCACCGACTACCGTTGTCCCGGAAACCGGAAACCGAATTGCTAAAACCTGAAACCTAAAACCTAAAACGCGAACCCGGAAACCGGCCCCCTTGACTCCTCTGCAAATCATCGTCCTCGCCCTGATTCAGGGGATCAGCGAATTTCTTCCGGTTTCCAGTTCCGCTCACCTGATCCTGGTCGCCCAGTTCTCCACCTGGGTCGACCAGGGCCTGGCGTTCGATGCGGCGGTCCACGTCGGGACGTTGACCGCTGTAGTCCTGTATTTCCGCACCGAACTGATTGCCCTGGCTCGCGCCGGGCTGGACCGCGAAGGCGATCCGGTGCAGCGCCGGTTGCTGGCCGGTCTGGCGATCGCGACCTTGCCGGCACTGGCCGTGGGCGCGCTGGCCGCCGACTTCATCGAGATGTGGTTGCGCAGTCCGCTGGTAATTGCCGCCACGACGATCGGGTTCGGCCTGGTCCTGTGGCTGGCCGATCGGTTCGGCGCCGGGAGGCGGGGCCTGGAAACGCTGGGTACGCGTGGCGCGCTTTTCATCGGCCTGGCCCAGGTGCTGGCGCTGGTGCCGGGCACCTCCCGCTCGGGCATCACGATCACCGCCGCCCTTGCGCTGGGCCTGGAGCGCGAAGCGGCTGCGCGCTATTCGTTCCTGCTGTCGATTCCCATCATCGTCGCGGCCGGCGGCTGGGGTTTCGTCAACGGGCTGGCCGACGGCGGATCGTTCGAATTCGGTCGTTTTCTGGCGGCCGCAGCCATTTCCGGCCTCTTCGCCTGGCTGACCATCGCGGCCTTTCTCGCGTGGTTGCGACGGTTCGGCATGGCGCCGTTCGTCGCCTATCGCCTGATTCTCGGCGCTTTTCTACTTTACTGGTTCTGGCCGGTTTGATCTTGGGAACCTCTGAATAACTCTGCGCGGGCGCGACGGCGCCTTTGCGGGAGGCTCCGGCTTGGCTTGGGCGAGCGTGTTTTGGTTGTTTCAAATGAGCGAACCCAAACAAGCCGGAGGGCCCGCAAAGGCCCGTCCCATAAGGGTTTCGCCGGAAAAGCCGCATCTCGCGCGTTGCGATCCTCGGCCGTAGCTATGGCTACTGCCACTCGGCTCGCCCACACGATATGCGGCTTTTCCGACTGAAACGCGCTCCGCGCAGAGTTATTCAGAGGTTCCCTTGATCACAATTCAGGACTCGCGATCCGCTACCATACAAAAGCCACTTTCACAACAAGGAAGACGCTCCAATGAGTGCACAAGACATCCTGAAAAAGATCAAGGATGAAGAAATCGAATTCGTCGATCTGCGGTTCTCCGATACGCTGGGGAAGGAACAGCACCTTACGTTGCCCGCCTCCCAGGTCGATGAAGACATGCTTGCCGAGGGCAAGATGTTCGATGGTTCCTCGATCGTGGGCTGGAAAGGCATCAGCGAATCGGACATGGTGTTGATGCCCGACACGGACGCCGCGTTCGTCGACCCGTTCGCGGAATATTCGACCCTGAACCTGCGCTGCGACGTGCTGGAACCCGACACTCTCCAGGCTTACAACCGCTGCCCCCGCTCCCTGGCCAAGCGCGCCGAGGCCTACCTGGCGGCAAGCGGCGTCGCCGACGCCGCATTTTTCGGCCCCGAGCCGGAGTTCTTCGTATTCGACGATGTACGCTGGAAGAATGATATCTCCGGTTGTTCCTACCAGATCGACTCGGAAGAGGCCTCCTGGAACACGCACAAGGAATATTCCGACGGCAATACCGGGCACCGGCCACGCGTCAAGGGCGGCTACTTTCCGGTGCCGCCGGTCGACAGCCTGGCCGATCTCAGATCGCTGATGTGCGTCACGCTGGAAGCCTGCGGAATCCCGGTCGAAGTTCATCATCACGAAGTAGGGACCGCCGGTCAGTGCGAAATCGGCACGAAGTTCAATTCGCTGACGCGCAAGGCTGACGAACTGCTGATGATGAAATACATCGTCCACAACGTTGCCCATCTGCATGGTCGCACCGCCACCTTCATGCCCAAGCCGCTGGTCGGCGATAACGGGTCGGGCATGCACGTTCACCAGTCGTTGGCCAAGGAAGGCAACAACCTGTTTTCGGGCGACCAGTACGGCGGCCTGTCGGAGACTGCTCTGCATTACATCGGCGGCATCTTCAAGCATGCCCGGGCGATCAACGCATTTTCGAACTCCACCACCAACAGCTACAAGCGCCTGGTGCCGGGATTCGAAGCGCCGGTATTGCTGGCCTATTCGGCACGCAACCGCTCCGCATCCTGCCGTGTGCCCTGGGTAGCAAATGCCAAGGCGCGCCGGATCGAGGTCCGCTTCGGCGATGCCGCCGGCAATCCGTACCTGACCTTCGCCGCGATGATGATGGCCGGTCTCGACGGCATTCTCAACAAGATCGATCCGGGTTCGCCCATGGACAAGGATCTCTACGATCTGCCGCCCGAAGAGGAACGTGACATCCCGCGCGTCTGCCACGCGCTGGACCAGGCGTTGAACGCCCTGGACAACGATCGCGATTTCCTCAAGGCCGGGGATGTGTTCTCCGACGACCTGATCGATGGCTACATCGAGCTGAAGATGAAGGAGGTCACGCGCTTCCGGATGTCCACTCATCCGGTCGAGTTCGACATGTACTACTCCTCCTGAACAACCCGTTCAGCCTGCCCGGCCCCGTGCCGGGCAGGTCTGTTTACCAACGTTCCCGACAAGCGAAAGCGTTCATTCCCCAAGCCGGCCCCGGGCGCCTGGTCGTTCATCGCCCGCCGGGCCCGATGATCCCGGGGAACTGTGCGGTATGATTGGGACTCCAACCCTCATTGAACCGGTGGAGACGGACATGGCGATTTCGAAATGGATCAAGGGATCTGTGGCGATACTATCGATGGTTGCGTTGGCTGCGCTCACGGCGATGTCGCCCGTGGCGGCTCAGGATATCTACAAGACCGTTGATGAGAGCGGCAATACGGTCTACACCGACCAGAAGCCCAGCGATGACGCACAGCCCGTCAAGCTCAAGGAGCTCACGGTCGTGGACCCGGTGGAACTGGGCGACGAGCAGGCCGTGAGCGGCGACGGTGAGGAATCCGAAACCGGTGATTCTGCGCCCGATTTCGGCCTCAGGATCGTGACCCCGAGTGCCCAGGAATCCGTCTGGAATACCGCCTATGTACTGACCGTGCAGGTTCAGAGCGAGCGTGAGCTTCCTGCCGGAACGCGACTGGCTTACCTGGTTGACGGCGAAGTTCGTACGAGCACGCGCGCCCAAAGCGTCGAGATCGAAGAGGTCTACCGCGGCGAGCACCAGCTCAGCGTGGAACTGCGTGGCTCCGACGGCCGAGTTCTTGGCAGCGCCGGACCGATCACCTTTTTCATGCGCCAGCACTCGCGCCTGCACCCGAATCCGGGTTGATCTCCTGAGACTCGGAGAAGACGGTTCGCCGGATCGTGATTCGAACCGTTTTTATACGGTTTTAAGCGCGGCCCGCCTCAGTTCACTTCGATCCAGAAAGTCACCGGACCGTCATTGACCAGTTCGACCTGCATGTCGGCGCCGAAGGTTCCGAAAGCGACGTTCGGCCAGGCGTGCTTCATCCGTTTCTCTAGCGCTGCGAACAGTAGCCGGCCCTTTTCCGGCGACGCGGCCGGCGTGAAGCTCGGGCGGTTGCCTGAATTCGTGTCGGCGGCCAGCGTGAACTGGGGAACCAGCAGCAAGTCACCTCCGATGTCGCGGAGGCTGCGATTCATGCGGCCGTCAGCGTCGGCGAAAATCCGGTAATTGAGGATTCGTTCGATGAAGCGGTCAAGGCGCGATTCTTCATCCTCGCGCCGAAAGCCCACCAGCGCAAGCATGCCCGCCCCCGTGTTCGAAATTCGCCGGCTGTCGATTGTGACGCTCGCCGAACGGGTTCTCTGAAGCAGGGCGATCATCGGGACTCAGGCTCGAACAACGCGATTTCCGATCGCAATTGCGGCCGCATTCGATGCATGCCGCGCGCAGAGCATTTCTTCAAGAAGATAGCGCTTGTTTCCAATGGAATTGCGCGCGTCGACGTGCCCGTCGAGCCTGAAGGAAATTCGAATAACCAAGCGCGTAGTGCTCATGAGCGATGATGGTAGCATCGGCATGGATGAAAATTCTTCTGGGGCGCCTTTTCCTTCGTATCTCGGCCTGGCTGCCGTTGCGCCTTCAGCGATGGTTGGCCGCGATGATTGCAGGCCTTGTACACCTTGCAGGCTGGCGCAAGCTGGAAATTGTCAATGCCAACCTCGCGCGGGCGTACCCGGAAGCCCCGCATGATCAGGTTGAAAGGACCTGCCGCGCGAACACGCGCGAAATGGTGCGAACGCTCCTGGAATGCGGTCCGGCGTGGCAGCGCAGCCAGGCCTGGGTACAACGGCACATTGTCGAAATCCGCGGCCGGCGTCACGTTGAAACACCTCTGCAGGCGGGCAAGGGCGTTCTCGTACTCGGCGGTCACCTCGGCAACTGGGAAGTGTCGATTCTCTACGGCAGCCTTACCTTGCCCATCGCGTATCTCTACAAACCGCCCCGGTCGAAAAAAGTGGATCAGCTGCTGACCGGATACCGAAGCCGCTTCGACGGTGAGATGATCGCCACCGGCGGCGCGGCTATGCGGCGAGCGGTACGCAGGCTCCGAGGCGGCCAGGCCGTGGGGATGCTGTTCGATCAGCTGCCGCGCGGCGGAGATTCGGTACAGGCGCCTTTCTTCGGCCAGTCCGTGGCCACGATGACGCTGCCGCACCGGCTCATCCAGGCGACCGGATGCGCGGTCGTTATGGGGCATTGCCTGAGAGCCGGCGATGCCTGGAAGATTCGATTCGACCCGGTGCCCGATGCCGATCACCCGGATCCCGAAGTGGCTGCAGCTGCGATGAATCGTGCGCTGGAGAAAGTCGTGCGCGACGCACCGGCACAGTATCTTTGGCAGTATCGGAGGTTTCAGGCGCTGCCTGAACGAAAGCCGCGTTGATGTTTTGGACCAGGTTGTGACGGGGCACCGTTGCCGGGTGCCGGCGGCTTTTGATTTCATTTTCAACTTCTAAAATCATTTCGCCCCGCGCTGCGCGCTTGCGGGCGACCTACTTTTCACAAGCGCCTGAAAAGTAGGCAAAAGCGCTTTTTACAGGCGGCAGCTGTTGACGGTGCTGATGGGAGGGGTCTGGGGTTAGGTGTAAGGAAAGGGGCTTTGATCGAAGATCTTCTTGT
>DATFJJ010000198.1:0-7183 GCA_035269245.1 Wenzhouxiangellaceae bacterium
CGGGTAGATGCTCTCGGGCCTTCCCATCGCGGCGTTGATGCGCTCGACCGCCTGGTCGGTCAGCGGGAGCGCACGCGGAATAAAACTTGCCCCCGGACCCTGGGTGCCTAGCGCACTCTCCTCGGTCGGCGCGGGGCCCGCCAGCACCAGCTGGGTGACCAGCGTCTCGACCGGTTCGCTCAAACCGGGCAGCGGCTTGCCGGAAAGGAAGGGCGCGTAGTCTGCGGGCACGAGGCGCCCTGGCTGCAGGTAGGGAAAGGCGATACGGTTATTGCCCTGGTTCCAGTTATGCACCTCGATCAGGAACAAGCCACGCTCGAGCAGGGTGAGCGCCGTCGAATTGCCGGCGGGCTGCATCAGCAGCGCGATATCCGCCCCACTCGCGATCAGCGCGTCCGCCAGGTCCCCAGGGGTATCGCCGTCGACCGGCAGGAGCGCGGCCGGGAGTTCAAGACCGTGGATGATCGACCGTGCCGCGCTATAGCCGCTCGAGCCCACGGGACCGGTCGCGATGACATCGGCGTCTTCGAGCCGGTTGATATACGGTTTAAGCGCAAACGCCTGCAGAATACTGGCCCCGACCAACGCCACGGCCTCGAAACTGCTGCGCAGCGGCGGCTGGCCTGTGGCCGGATCGATCGAGCCCGGAGAAAAGAACGCCGGCGCGCTCACCAGCGCGAGCCGCACGCTCGCGTCCTCGATCGCATTCAGCGGATCGGCCGAGCGGACCAGGTTCACGTTGCTGGTCGGGAAGGATCTGCGTAGCTGGCGCAACACCTTTCCAGCCTCCCCGTCGGCATTCGCGGAGAACGAAACCGCCAGGCTCAGGGCCTGCCGATCCTCTGTGCCGACCTCCCCGTCGACCAGGCCGAGGCGAATCAATTCGGCGCGCACCACCTCTCTCGGGTCTTCGCCGCGCAGCATTACCCGCCGACTCAGCGCGCGAATCTGCTCGTCACTGATCTCGCCGGACAACTGCGCGAGGATCGGCGCAAGCGCCGGGAACCGTTGCAGGGCGGCCTGTCGGTACACCAGGGCAGCATCATGACGGGAAAAGAAATCAAGATCGTCTTCAAGCACTTGTAAATCGAATACTTCAATCTGAGGGTCGGCTGAGCGGACCAGCGCGACATCGATATCACCGTCTATGAGTTGATCGTAGAGTTCAGCTCGATCGCGCCCTTCCAGCTGGATGATCTCCTGGAACTGCATTCCGTAACGCCGACTGAGCGGGGCGAGGCCGTCGACAGGGCGTGCCCGGAACTCGCTGTCGACCCCGAGGGCGAGCTGATCCGCGTGGCGGGCAAGGTCCGAGTAACTGCGGATCCCAAGCGATGCTGCGCGATCGCCCAGCATCGCGAAACCCGGCCTGTTTTCGAAGCCGAGCGGATCGCTCCACGCTAATCCCATGGGTGTGAAACGCTCGCGCAGCAGACTCAGGGTCACATCCGGATCGGCTGCAGGCGGCTGCGCGAGTCCCAGCAGTGCCAGCCCGGCACTCGTGTACTCGGGATAGAGGTCGATCTCGCCGCGTTTCAGCGCCTCCAGGATCAGCCGGCTGTCAGCCAGCCCGATGCGCCGTTGGACCGGGATGTCGGCCTCACTGGCCAGTTGAGCGACCAGCTCGGCGACGATCCGATTCTGGGGTGACTGCCCTCCGCCCACCTGCAAAGGCTGGCGATCGCCGCCGCACCCGGCGAGTATCAGACCCAACATCATGCCGGGAATAAGGCGTCGAAAAAGAGTCATCGCGGCACTCCGGTAGCAGCCGGTCGCGCGTTCGCAGTTTTCGCGACTTCCGCGGCGGGAGTCCGGCGCTCTTCACGGATCACCCTCAGGAAGCCCACCACTTGGAGCAGCAACACCACGGAAAATGGAATCGCACCGGTGACCGCCATTGCTTTCGCGACCTCGACCGAGCCGCTGAACAGCGTTGCCGCCGTGAGCACGGCCACCAGCGTCCCCCATACGAGCTTGTACGGCAACGGCGGATTCAGCTCGCCCTCGCTGGTCATCATCGACAGCACGAAACTGCCCGAATCTGCCGAGGTGACCAAAAAGATGAAGATCAGGAACAGGGCCACGAAGCCCAGCACCTGTCCGAACGGGAAGAAGTCCAGGAAAACGAAAAAGGCACGGCTGACATCCTGCGAGACCAGCTCGGCGATCCCGCCGCCGCCGAAGAGTTCAACGAACACGGCGCCGCCACCCAAAACCGCGAACCAGAACAGTGAGAACAGCGTAGGCACCAGGATCACACCGGCACAGAACTCACGAATGGTCCGCCCGCGGCTGATGCGGGCGATGAAGATTCCGACGAAGGGTCCCCAGGCAAGCCACCAGATCATGTAGGTGAGGGTCCAGCCTGCCGTCCAGTCCTGCAGGCCCTCGAAGGGCAACAGGTGGAACGCGAGCCCAGGCAACTGCGTGAAGTAGCTGCCGATCGAATCGACCAAGGTCTCGAAGATGAATGCGGTCGGCCCGAACACGGCGATATAGATCACCATCAGCACCGCGACCACCATGTTGATATTGGATAGCAGCTTGATGCCGCGATCGACACCGACCGCGGTCGAGGCCATGTAAGTGGCATACATGACGAGCATGATCGCGAGAGACATGCTGAAGGTCAGCGGCGCGCCGACCAACTCAGCGAGACCTGCGCGAATTTGCAGGGTTCCCATGGTCAGCGAGCCGGCGAGGCCGAAGACCACCGCAAAAACCCCGAGGATGTTAGCGACGTGGCCAATACGCTGGCCGGTGATGCCTGGAAACAGAGCTTCGATCGGTGTCGAAATCAGCGGCTTTTTCTTCCTTCTGAAGGTGAAATAGGCGATCACCATCGCGCAGATGCCGTAGATCGACCATGCGTGCAGACCCCAATGCAGGTTGGTCAGCGTGAACGCGACCCGTGCTGCGTCGGCGGTCTCGCCCGGCATGCCGGGCGGGTCGCGGAAGTGGTAGAGCGGCTCGGCCACGCCCCAGAAAATCAGGCCAGCGCCCATGCCGCCGGCGAACAGCATTGCAATCCACGACACGGTCGAGAACTCGGGCTCCTCGTCGTCGTCACCGAGCTTCACACGGCCGTAAGGTCCGAAGGCGAGGAATCCGGCGAGAATGAGGAAGCCGGTGCTGATCAGCAGCCAGTACCAGCCGATGCTGGTGAGCATGAAACTTGTAAAGCCGAGCGAGGCGCCGCTCATCCCGGCCGGATCGATCAGTCCCCATGCCCCGAAGGCCGCGACAAGAACCAGCGACACGACAAACACGCGATTCAGGGTGATTCGATTGAATCCGCGACGCTCGACGGGACCGGACATCAACTTTTTCCTCGTTTTGATGGGCTGTCAACGACGATCATTCGAGCGCAACCGCCCGGAACTGCAGTCGCACCTGCTCTCCCGGGCCCAGCATTTCGAGTTGCTGACCCAGGATCCGGTATCGGTCCACCTCCCCCAACGCCTGTCGGAACTGCTCGGCCTGGGCCATCCCTTCCAGGCAGGCCATCCGGGTTACGGCGAGCCGGGAAAACTCGATGGACGTACCGTCGGCCTCGTAGCTTCCGACCACGCGATTACAGCCGTCCGAGCCGGCCACGCGACCGTCCTCCCGGAACACGAGATGTGGTTCGCGCTGATCCGGCGCCGGATCAACGAAGCTGGCGTCCATCACGGTCAGTCGCCAGTAAGTGTTCTCCAGGTCGGCCTGGCGCGCTCGCTCAGGGCAGCCATACGCCGACACGCCGCCGAAACGCTCAGGCACCAGGGTCGATACCGGGCCCGGTCCCTCCATCGGCATGCGCTGTTCGATTCGGCCTTCGACATGGACCACCACTACTTCGCCCGGCACCTCCTGTTCCGCAAGATAGGCCGCCTCCAGGGCACGGTTGTCGCCCTCCGGCGCGACCGGCATATCCAGCCCGGTGAGGCATTCCCTGAAGCGGCCCGCGCCGGCCAGGTACCGGTATTCACCCCTCATGCGAACACGCGGCTCGAGCATCTGCATCGTCGGCTGTCGCGAAAGACTGTAATCCGGCTTTTGCAAGCCAAAGTGGTCCACCATGCTAAGCGTGTCCGGTGTTGAAATGGCGTAGCGCATCGGGGCTTCACGGCCGCCGTACAACGCAAGGTGCTGTCCATCCGACGACAGCCGGTAGCGCCCGATGTCGAAATAGGATTCCTCGTGACGCGTCTCGCGCAGGAAATACGCGCCGTCGGCCAACAAGTTGAGATGCACATGCATATCGGGTGAATAAGGCAGCTTTCCCGAAAAGGTCGCCGGGAGTGTTCCCAGCGGGTGGGCAAGCGGCTTTTCCACCCTCCGCATCCGCAAGGTCACCGTCGACGGATAACCACGCGTAATCACCTGGTGGACTTCGTCGGTCACGAACAAGAGCTCATCCCCATCATACAGGCGGGCCGCCACCCGATAGCTGTACCGCGGATCGACCGCTGTGGGGTCGTACTCGATGGTGAACGGGTACGGCGGCTGTCCGGCGTTTTCCACGATCATCTCGCCCAGCCGCACGGCTGGTGCATCGGCGCGACTGATGTCCTCGAGCACGACCTCCAGCCTGGCATTGGGGGGTGCAGCAATCCGCTCAAGGTACAGCGCTGTGCCGCTGACCTCTGCCATCTCGGGCTCAACCGCCACCGGCGTACAACCGATCATCGCCAGCAGCATTAGCGCACTCAAAAACTTTCTCATGTCTGGTGTTTCCTCTAAGCACTCAGGCCTTCGTTTCGGATCGCTGACCGGAGTCAACCGAGCCTTCCGGCGGATAGTCGAGCGTGTTTCTCAGTTCGCTGCGTGTTTTCACGTCGAAGTCCGGGAAGGGCAGCGCGTTCCCCTCACGCAGTTCACGCATGACCGCTTCGGTGCGCTCGGTGCGATCCGGGTCCACGCCGCTGTCTCGTGCGAGGTAGTTGACGGTGGACGGGAAGGCGAAACCGGTACCGGATGCGTCGACGATGTCGATCAGGTGCAGGAAGACGTCCTCCTGCACCGCGAGAAACTCGTTGTAGTCGCTGGTGCTCACGTAAGCGAAGATTTCGATGTCCACCGAGTGCTCGCCGAAGCCCGCGAACCTCGCCCGGGCCGGTTCCGGCGTGACCATCGCATGCTGCAGCAGCAGTTTGCGGATCTCGACCAGCACCCAGCGCAGCTGGTCGGGCGTGGTCTCGTAGCGCAGGTTGATCATGGTGCGCAGCAGAATGCGGTCGCGGCGGGTGAAGTTCTCGATATAGAGGTTCACAAACTCGGCGTTGGGAATGGTGACGATGGTCCGATCGAGCGAGCGCACCTTCACCGATCGCAGCCCAATACCCTCGATAACGCCAAGGTGCTTGCCCAGCTGACAGAAATCGCCCACCTCGACCGGCTTGTCGGCAAACAAGGTGAGGCCGCCGATGAGGTTCTCCAGCGTGCTGCGCGCGGCCAGGGCCACGGCCAGGCCGCCGATGCCGAGACCGGCGATCACGCCCTGGTAGGGCAGCGACAAGATCTCGGCGAGGAACAGGATGGCACCGATGATTACCGCAATTTTGACGAGCGAGACCAACAGCGAATGCAGAATTTCATCCCGGTAACGATGGCGTCGAGAGTGGGATTCAAGCGCCTCGCTGACCTTGTCGACGAGGTGGTAAGCGAGCCAGCCGCCGGCGATGGACAGCGTCACACCGATGATGACGCGCAGCGGTATATCCACGGTTTGCGGAAGGCCCAGGGTCCGGAGTGCGAGCAGGCCGATACCGGCGATGAAGATGAGCCGCAAAGGCCATAGAAAGCGCGCTTCCGGTGACAGGGATCGGTCCGTCTCAGCCTCGCCGAACTTGAACAGTTTCGCCACCACCCAGGTCAGCAGCCAGCTCATCGGTATGCTCACCAGCAGCCACAATGCCAATGCGAACCATTGCCAGAGCTCCATCCCCGCGCCGCTCTCCTGCAGCAGATCGCGGTGGACCGAGCGAACCTGGTTGCGAATCTCGAAAAACGGTGTGGACTCGGCGCGCTGCGCGGCGTCGACCAGCGGCATGTCTTCCAGCGCCATGAACAGCTGGCGGACACTGGCCATGGTCTCCGCGCTGAACTGCCAGCGCGTCGAGCCATCCTCCTGCTCGACTGGATGTATTTCGACCGCGCCGACCGGATGGACGAAATGGGTGTACGGTCCACGCCGCTCCGGGTTGTCCGGAATCTCCTGGCGCAGCGGCAACCCGATGCGATAGAGCACCTCGATAAGGTACTCGCCAAGCAGGACGCCTTCTTCGTTACGCACGGCCGCCGCAACCTGGGACAGGTCCATCGTCTCCAGGAACAACTCGGTATTGCCGCGGCGTGCGTGGTGCCATTGCTCGACAAAGGTGCGCAGCGTGTCCCGCGGCGACGCAAGCTCATGATGCTGGCGAGAGTGCGGCAATACGCCGTCGTGCATTTCCAGCAGCGCTGTCAGCGTTTCGCGCAGCACCGCCTCGGGCGGGACGACGAGGCGCCACACCGTTTCGCCGCCGTCATCCTGTGCGGCTCGAAAAGTGAGCGGAACAGCCAGGTTGCTGCCGGCCTGCGTGAGGACCACCGTGTATTCCTCGACTTCGTCGATATCCTCGCCTGGCCTCAGCTCCCAGACACGAAGCGTGAGACGGTCGATGACCTGGAACAGCAGGCGCGCCAGGTCGATGCGGTCATAGGGCGTCAGCCCGCGCTCGAAGGCGGAGTAGTCCAGCAGTTGGGTGGTGACACCCAGGCGGTCGCTGCGGCCATCGCCCGCCTTGTTTCCCGCCCGCAGGAAGGACAGCAGCGTCTTGTCCGGACTGGAGGCGTCCAGCTCGCCGAACAAAGTGTCGACCAAGGCAGTTTCCGTGCGCAGGCCCGTCCACCACTCGCCGGTCCCGAAACGCCCCATAAAGCTTTGCCGGTCTGGCGACATCACGAAGGTGAAGACGCCTTGGCCCGCGGCATCTGCCCAGGTGCCGGATAGCTGGTCTCCCGTGACGCGACCCCGTATCAGGCCTTCGAAGCCGGGGTAGGTGCCCTCGACCCGGTCGCCATACTGCTGGAGTTCCATCACGGCGCCGCCGCCCCGCCACTGCGTGTCCCACACGCCCGTCCAGTCGGGCGCGCCGACAGCGCTTGCGGACGACAACAAGAGCAAAATCAGTATGAGGTTGCGGGCGTAACGATTCAC
>DATFJJ010000199.1:0-5141 GCA_035269245.1 Wenzhouxiangellaceae bacterium
CCTACGGACTGGCGGGTGAACTGGGCTGGTTCGCCCCGGCGGCACTACCTCTGGTTGGTGGATTGCCGGTCATCGTTTCAGGCGCGCTGGTCTCGCTGCTGCTGTTTGTGGGCGTGTCGCTGGCAACGAGTCCGGTCGAGGACACCAGGACGTGAGCATCCTCGTCACCGGTTCGGCCGGGCATCTTGGCGAGGCGCTGATGCGCGTATTGCGTAAGCAGGGCCGCGATCCGCGCGGTATCGACATCAAGGCCTCTACGTTTACCGACCACGTCGGTTCGATCATCGATCGGGACTTCGTGCGCGAATCCATGGCGGGTGTCGATGCGGTGCTGCATACGGCCACCCTGCACAAGCCGCACGTGGCGACGCATACCCGACAGGATTTCGTCGACACCAATATCACCGGCACGATGAACCTGCTCGAAGAAGCGCTTGCGGCGGGGGTGGGTTGCTTCATCTTTACTTCGACCACAAGCGCTTTTGGCGACGCCCTGCGTCCGCCGCCCGATCAGCCTGCGGCCTGGATTACCGAACAGGTTGCGCCGATCGCCAGAAACATCTATGGCGCGACCAAGACGGCGGCCGAGGATCTCTGCCGGTTGTTCCATCGCAACCACGGTCTGCCCTGCCTGGTGCTGCGCACATCCCGGTTCTTTCCCGAGCCCGACGACGACGAGGCGCGCCGAAGCGCCTTCGACGGCGTCAATCTGAAGATTTGCGAGCTGCTCTACAGGCGGGTCGATATCGCCGATGTCGTCGACGCGCATTTGCTGGCGATTGAGCGCGCACCCGAAATCGGCTTCGACAGGTTCATCATCAGCGCGACCAGTCCGTTTACGCCCCGCGACCTCGCCGAACTGCGCGGCAACGCAGCCGAGGTCGTTTCGCGGCGCGTTCCGGACTACCCGACAGTATTCAGCGACAAGGGCTGGCGCATGCTCGACGAGATCGATCGCGTTTACGTCAACGCGCATGCCCGGGCGCGTCTTGGCTGGCGGCCTGAGCATGATTTCCGGCGGGCAATCCGCGACGTCGGCGAAGGCCTGGACTATAGAAGCGATCTGGCTCGTGAAATCGGGAGCAAGGGTTACCATGACACTGAGTATCCCGACGGCATCTTTCCGGTCGGGCATTGATCGGGGGCCGGCCGCAATCCGGTCAATCTGTGCTGCGATCGACCCGCCAGGGCGGATGGCGCCTGTTCTTCCCGGCGTGATAGAGCTTGATCCTGTTTCCCGACGGATCCTTCAACACAGCTTCTCGCCACAGGTATCGCATGTCGGTGGGCATCTGTTCGAACTCGATGCCCAGTTTCGACAATTCGGCCACCCAGTCGTCCAGCCGTTCGCTTTCGAAGTAGATGATAGCGCCGTTGTGAAACGGCGCTTCGCAGAGTGACAGCGAAAACGTCGACTCGCCGTCGGGGCATTCGAACCGCGCGTAGTGCGGTGCATCGACGATCTGCAAGAAGCCGAGCCGACGATAGAATTCCGTTGCCGCGTCCATGTCGTCGACCGGCAGGGAGACCTGGTTCAGATTCACTGAAGATTTCCGATCATGGTCTGTGAATCGACGCCTTCAGTAAACCAGAATACTTGCTCCACCGGCTCGCCGAAGGCTTGCGCGATCTTCAGCGCAACTTCCAGCGAGGGCGAGTATCGGCCCTGCTCGATGGCGATGATGGTCTGGCGCGAGACGCCGACCGCGTCGGCCAGCGCCTGCTGCGTCATGTGATCTCGTTGGTCGCGCATCGACCGGACGCGGTTGGCGAGCGTGCTCCCGCCCATCTCAGAGCCCGCGCCGGTAAAACACGAGGGTCAGCACAAGCTCGACCACCGTGGCAAGCAAGACCGCAGCTATCAATGCATTGGCGATCAGCATCGGCGATTCGGCGAGCGCGTTGCCGAAGAACCCGCCGATGAGGATATGCACGACGATGCCGATCACGGCCACGCCGAGCACGACGCCGCTGATATTTCCGGCCCGCCAGGCAATTATCCGGTCGCGTTCGTCCTCCTGCTGTGGTCTGGCCGTAGCGGCGATCAGGATGTGATAGCCCACCAGGACGATCACCAGCAGAATCGTGAGCCCGGTGGCCAGCCCCGTCATCGAGGCTGGATGCAACTGCCCCGCTTGCCACAGGTCCCAGACCGAGTGGAAATAGAAAATTCCTATAAACCACAAGGCGACAAGTGTTCCGATCGCGCTTTTTTCGTGAAAGGAGAGGCTGCTCATTGCGTTGATTCCCGAGTCCTGATGTTGCGTTCAGTGTAAAGCAGACCTTACATTATGTCAAGTGCACTTTACATTCCCGCCGAATAGAGCGGCATTAGGGTTGCCGGAAGCGGAATTCACCCGGATCTTGCAGCCGGCACGTAGGGTTTGAGCATGGATTCCCACCGCGCCCGATCAAAAGCCATAATTGGGGCTTCACGCAAAAGGAATGCAATAGTGACAAAGCAACTGACAAAGACCGGGAATGACGCTGCAACCCTGATCCAGAATCTGGGCTTGTGGGTGGTGCTGCTGGCTACCGTGGTTGCGGGCATTCAGGAAATCTGGGTAATGATTCAGGCACGCGAGGTCAAGCTGACCGATCTGCTGTTGCTGTTCATCTACCTGGAAGTGATCACGATGGTGAACGTTTACTGGCAGTCGGGCAAGCTGCCGGTGCGCATGCCGTTGTATATCGCGATGGTGGCTCTGGCGCGTTATCTGATCCTGGAAGCCGCCCACCTCGGCAGTGCTCAGGTGCTGGCCGTTTCGGGCGGGATTCTGATTCTTGCCATCGCCGTGATCGTGGTGCGTTACGGGCATTTGAAGATGCCCTACCCCGACAGTGCGAAACCGCCGGAAAAAGAAGAGCCTGCTATCAAGGACTGACGCGGGCATAGTCGCTGACCGGCGCGTCGGCATGAATCGCAAGCGCCCGGCGCTACAGTGCTACATTGGCGCTTGATCCACAAGTGATTGTCGTCGGTATGAATGAAAAGAAATCTCCTCTGGAGATCGCCGAATCCCTCACCGAGTACTGGTCACCGAGAGTCATTGGTGAAGTCGACGAACACTTCGTCAAAGTGGCCAAACTCAAAGGCACGCTGGCCTGGCACGACCACGCCGGTGAAGATGAAATGTTCTACATCCTGGGCGGAAGCCTGAAGATGGAGATGCCGGACCGAACGGTGCACCTCGGGTCGGGCGACATGTTCGTGGTGCCGCGCGGAATGCAGCACAATCCCGTTGCAGACGAGGAATGCCTGGTGATGCTGTTCGAGCGCAAGACCACCTTGCACACCGGAGACACCACAACCGAAAAGACGCGTTCGATAGCGCAGCAGCTGGCTTGAGCATTCCCGATGGGGATGACGTCATCGATCACGATTTCCTGCCGTCGTCGACTCCAGCCAGGCAGCGATGATGTCCATCACTTCCGGCTCAATCGTCTGCTCGATTGTGGCGTATTCGGAGGGCGCGCCGGTTCCGGCCGTCTGGAAGAAATGGTTCAGTCCGGTCAGCGTCTGGACCGTGGCCTGTTCGCCCAGCGCTGCTTGCAGCGCCCGCGCCGCCCCGGCGGCATCGATCTGGCGGTCCTTGTCGCCGTAAAGCGCCAGGACCGGAACGCTTGCTTGCCGCATCGCCGGTCGTGGGTCGAATGAGAGCGAAAACCGGGCCTGAGGCTGGCCGAGTGCTTGTACCAATTGATTCACGACCATCTCTTCGCGTCCGCCGAACGCCTTACGTTGCGCGGCTCCGAGCCCGGCGAGCATTTCTTCGCCCGCCCGTCGCAGCGCCGGTTCGGCGTCCGTACCTGCGTCGAGTTCAAGTACGGCCTCGGCCATGGCGGCTTGAAGCCCGACGATCGGATTCGGCGACTGTGCGGTCTGCGCCCGCAGTGCGTCGACGCCGGGTCGTGCCGGCGCGCCCAGCAGCACGACAAAGTCGCTAGCGCCGCGTGCGGCTAGCGCCAGCGCGCCGATTCGGCCGCCCTCGGAGTGGGCAATCATTCCGACCTGTTCGCCTTCGACTGATTCATGCTCGCGCAGGGTTTGGACGGCCGATGCGATGTCGCCTGCGAGCTGATTGGCGGTGGCAGGAGCGAACTCGCCCTCGGACTCGCCGACGCCGCGCTCGTCGAAGCGCAGCACCGCGAAGCCGGCTCTTGTCAGATGATCGGCCAGCACCAGCAGCGGGCGATGGTTCATGAAGGTGCCGTCACGATCGTGCGGGCCTGCGCCGGCGACGAGTACGACGCCGGGGAACGGGCCGGTCGAATCGGGCCGCGTCAGCGTACCGGCCAGCTGGATCCCGTCCAGACTTTCGAACAATACCTCCTCGACCCGGTATGGCAACGGCCCGTCGGGTTCCTGCGGGCGTGCCGGAGGCTGAGGCTCGTCGGCGCGTTCAAGGGTCATCGGAAACGACTGCCCGACCTGGGCGAACGTTCCCTTTACGGTGTCGCCGCTTAGAGAACCTGCAAAGCGTGCATCGCCGCCCATCGGCATCTCGATGACCAGGCGTTCGCCGTCAACCGAGACCGACCGAAGCGGCAGACCCATGGCGCCCTGGGCCGGGACGTCCATAGTGCCGGCCGGCGTGCTGCCCCCGGCTTCCAGGTGATAGACGATTTCGTGCTGTCGCTCACCCAGGTCGAGAACGCCGCGCCAGTCGCCGGCCGGCCACTCGGTCGAGCTTTCGGCAAGCAGCCCGGTGGTACCCAGGACAAGAATCATGGCTATGGTCATTCGGTAAGCGGTGGTCATTTTTGCGTCTCCAGGCTGTCAAGCAAAGTGGGTAAATGAATCAGGGAATCTGTGACGCGCTCAGCTTGCATCGTCGAGAAAAAACACGTCTTCCAGGGGTACCTGGAAATAGCGTGCGATTTTCAGTGCGATGATGGTGGACGGCACGAACCGGCCTACCTCGATGGTGCTGATGGTCTTTCGGGATACGCCGATCGCCTCGGCAAGTTCGGCCTGGCTGAGCCGGTGTTCGGCGCGGAAGACCCGGATCCTGTTACCCAGTTCATTACTCATTGCCGCTCCCCGCGCGCGTGAAGAACAGAAAGGCGGCACTGAAAAGCAGCAGCATGAAGGCCAGAACGCCTTGAATGACGGTCTCCAGCGGCATGGCCGGAAGCCG
>DATFJJ010000200.1:0-2465 GCA_035269245.1 Wenzhouxiangellaceae bacterium
CGGGATCATGGCGTTGAAAATACCGGTTCCGGTTTAGATCGTGTAGGAGCGGCCTCCCGGGCGCGATTGAAAGGATCGGCGCCGGGAGGCGCCTCCTACAGGAAATCGGGTTCGGGTTTCCGCTTTCAGGTTTCCGGAAAAGCGAAGCCGCCGGGCCCCGGGTCAAGCCCGGGGCGACCAAGGTGCAAGGTTTCGCGGGCGGGGTTTCGGGATGCCGGATATCGCCGGCGCGGTTTCGAGATGCCGGATATCGCCGGCGCGATTCCGGGATCATGGCGTTGAAAATACCGGTTCCGGTTTAGATCGTGTAGGAGCGGCCTCCCGGGCGCGATTGAAAGGATCGGCGCCGGGAGGCGCCTCCTACAGGAAAGCGGGTTCGGGTTTCCGGAAAAGCGAAGCCGCCGGGCCCCGGGTCAAGCCCGGGGCGACGAAGGTGCAAGGTTTCGCGGGCGCGGTTTCGGGATCGCAGGAATTCGGTGGCGCATGCGTTCATGCAGGATTGCAGTTACTCTCGGGTTGCGAGAGATTGACGGTTGCCGATACGGGAAGGTTGCAGATTTGGACAAGGTGCTGATCGATATGGAGAGGATGCCGGTGGACAGCCTGGCGTCGATGCTGACGGCCGAACGGTCGTTCGGCCGATGAAGCGCTACACGCGGCGTCGCTGGCTGATCATTGCCGTCATTGTCGTGGCGGGGTTGTACGTGCTGGCGCGCGTGGTGGGTGAGTGGATGATTTACATGTAGCGCGGGAGCACCGCGGCGCGCTTGTTTAATGTACATTCATCACATACATTGACAATTCCCGCCGAATGAATTACGCTTTGTACATGCCTAATGTACAAACGCCAAGCCTGACCGTCGACGTCGATTCCGACGTGTCCATCGTGCAGCAGATCGTCAACGGTCTGCGCGGGGCGCTGGTGCGTGGTGACCTGGCGCCGGGCGATTCCCTGCCGTCGTCGCGCGCGCTCGGGCGCGACCTGGGCGTGCACTTCAATACCGTGGCGCAGGCTTATCGAATGCTCGAGGCCGAGGGCTGGCTGGCGTTGAAGCGCCGCGCCGGCACCGTGGTGCGCGAACGGCCGAATCCGGCGCTCGAGGATGCCGAAAATCTTGCGCTCACCGATTCTTTCAAGAAAGAACTGCTGGACCTTCGCACCCGCTACCAGGCATTGGGCGTCGAGCGCGAGGCGCTGGACTCGGCACTGGAAGACCTGATCGAAACCCGGAGGATATCGAAATGAGCCTGTTCGACCTGATGTTGGCCTACCTGGTGACGCTGGGCATCGGCGCGCTGATGCTGTTCATGCCGGCCCTGAGCCGGGGCACCACTTTCTTCGCCGTCACCGTCCCGGAGGGCTTTGCCTCTTCGGAGACCGGACGCTCTATCCGGCGTCGCTACCAGGCGCTGACGATCATACCGACGCTGCTGGCGCTGGCCGCGATCGCGCCGATCTACTGGATCTTCTCGGGAGAGGCTGCCGCGGCCGTGGCTTATGGCGTCGCGCCGTTGATCCCGGTAATCGGCTCGCTGGCCGCGTTCGTCCACTGCCGCGGCGTCGCGATGCGGTTCAGCCAGGATGCGTCGAGCACGCGCCAGGTCTCGCTGCGGCGCGATTCGCTGGCCGATATCGTGCCCGGCCCATGGTGGCTGCACGTGGTGCCGTACCTGCTGCTGGCGGCCGCCGCGGCCTGGCTGGCGCTGAGCTGGAGCAGCATCCCGGATTCGGCTTATATCGTGACTCATCTGCCGGACGGCAAGACCGCGCCGCGTGAAGTGCTCACGGTCTTCGGGCTGCCGCTGATCATGGCCGCCACGCTTGCACTGAGCCACGCCGTGATGCCGCTGGGCCTGCTGATCCGGCGGTTGCCCGGGCACCGGCAGCGCGTGCGCTCGATCAACGCGTTCCTGCTCGGCGTCATCTGGGCCATGGCGATCATGGGCGCCTATGATTCGCTTGCCGTGTTGTACGGCGAGCGCTGGATTACCGGCCCGGTGGGCCTGTTCGTCAATATCGGTGCGCCGGTGGCGGTGCTGCTGCTGCCGGTCTGGATGCTGCTGACCGGCCGCTTCGAGCAGGCCGGCGAGCCGCAGCAGGGCGACCGCTCGCCCGACCGTGCCTGGAAATTGGGCCTGTTCTACTTCAATCCCGGTGACCCGGCGCTGTTCGTCGAAAAGCGCTTCGGGGTGGGTTACACCGTCAACTTCGCCCGGCCCGCCGCGTGGATGTTCATCGGCGCCATTCTCATCGGCACCGCGGCGCTGGTGATCTGGAGCGTATCTCTCTGATCGCGGTCGGGTCTTCAGCGGTCCTCGCACGGCTGCCTTTCACGCAGCAGCGGCACGACAGATGGCTTAGACTTCCAGCATCATGGCACCGCAGCCACCGCAACCGGACCGGTTGAAGAAGAGCTTCATGGAAATCCACCCAAGCCGTGTTCCGGCGAAGAAGATCAAGCGCA
>DATFJJ010000201.1:0-4135 GCA_035269245.1 Wenzhouxiangellaceae bacterium
AACCGCAGTGTGCAGATTGGCACATGAGGATTACGAGCACCGCCCGACGCCCGCCGCAGCGGGCGCAGTAGCCCTGAATCGATTTTTCAGAGAACCTTCGGAGAACGTAGCGAGCGGCCGGCTGGCCGTGGCCGCTGGAGCGCAGCACCCGCAGTGCACATTCACGTGCATGAGGATTGCGAGCACCACCGGACGCCGTCAGCCGGCCGCGCAGTAGTTCTCCGAAGGTTTTCTACGAGTGGTGGGGGCGGGCTAGATACGCCTTGCTTTGCATCTCCACCAACCGCGAAACCGTCCGCTCGAACTGTCCGGCCAGGCGTTTGCCGGTGTAGACACGATCAATCGGCGCCTCGGCCGAGGCAATCAGTTTGACCGCACGGTCGTAGCATTCGTCCACCAGGTGAACAAACCTGCGCGCGGCATTGTTGTGATCATCATCCATGGCCGGAATGTTGCTGACAATCAGGGTGGAGAAGCGATAGGTCAATTCGATATAGTCGGATGCCGAGCGAGGCCCGTCGCAGAGCTGCGAGAAATCCGCCCATAAGAGCGAACCCGAGCGCCTGCGGATCGGCAGTTCGCGACCGCGCACCACAAGATGCCCTTCGATCACGGGCTGGTCCGGACTCAGCGCATCGAATTCCTCACCCAGCAGCCGGTCTTTCTCCTCGCTGGCCGGGGTGTACCAGGTGGGATGCCGCTCGAGCTCGCGCAGCCGGAAGTCCTCGGCCGCATCCAGCTCGATTACCCTGCAATGGCGCTTGATGTTCTCGATTGCCGGAACAAAGCGCTGGCGCTGCAGCCCGTCGGCGTAAAGCTCGTCGGGCGACTGGTTGCTGGTGGCCACCAGCGTAAGACCGCGCTGGAACCACTGGGCCGAAAGTTCGCCCAGCAGCATCGCGTCGGCAATATCCTCGACGTGGAATTCGTCGAAGCACAACACCCGTGCCCGTTTTCGCAGTTCGGCCGCGATTTCGGACAGGGGGCTGCTGCGATTGCGGAGCTGATTGAGCCTGGCGTGGATGTCATCCATGAATCGATGAAAATGCGCGCGCTCGACGGCTACGTCGGCGGCCTGCAGCGACTGCACGAAAAGATCCATCAGCAGCGTCTTGCCGCGGCCGACGCCGCCGTGAATGTAAACCCCGTGCACCGCCTGCGGACGCCGGAACCAGCCGCCTGAATGCTTCAGCAAAGAATCATGGCACTGCTGCAGCGCCCGGGCGACATGAACCTGGCGGTCGTCGAATTTCAGCTTGCCGGCGTCGACCAGCGCCCGATAACGTTTTGCCGGGCCATCGGTAGCAGTGCCGACAGGCTGGGAACTGCCACTTTCACTCATTCCGCGCGCTTCGAATAATCTTCATGAGAGCCATTATCCATGGCGGATGGACGGAAATCGCTCAAAAACGTAGCGAGCGGGTGGCTGACGGTGGCCGCCCGCGCAGTCGTTTTTTCAGTGGTTCGCCCGGAGCATTCATGGCCCGAACGTCGCGAGGCGGATCCAGGTCCTGCAGCCGGGCCATTTCGCGACCGAGCGCGCCGGAGGCGTACTTGCCAGTACGGTGAGGATGCGCGACCAAGCGAAACGGCGCGGATGCGGGGCCTGGGGCCGTCGCAGTAGGTTGGGGCATGACTGATCCGGGCTCAGGGCAGATTATGCTGCACCGCATTCTTGATCAACCCGCGCAAATCCATCAAACGCCGATGGAAGAAATGGCCGCTGCCCTCCATTACGACCAGATCCGGCTTCTTGTCGAGCTTGTCCACCCATTCGTACACCGCCTTGGGCGAAACCACTTCGTCTTCGTCGCCTTGTACAACCAGCCAGGGACAATTCGGCGGCACCAGCTCGGCGAAGCCGTAGCGCTCGACCGGCGGGGCGATAGTGATCAGCATCCGGACCGGCAGGTCCTGCGCCGCGCGCAGCGTAATCCAGGCGCCGAAGGAGAAGCCGCCCAGCCAGAGATCGTCGTCGGGACGCGTGGCGCGCACCCATTCGATCACTGCCAGCAGGTCGTCGAGCTCGCCGTTGCCGTCGTCGAAGCTGCCCTCACTTTCGCCGGTGCCGCGGAAGTTGAACCGCACCGTGGCCAGGCCGGATTCGCGCAGCGCGCGTTCCATGATGGTGACCACCTTGTTGCGCATGGTGCCGCCGTGCTGTGGATGCGGGTGGCACAGCACCGCAGTCGCCGCGCGTGCCACGTCCTGCTTGGGCACGTCCGCCATGCATTCCAGGTGCCCGGCCGGACCGCTTAACAGGAAGTCTGTCTGCTCGGTCGGGAACGCTTCGGGATCGATCGGCTTTTGCTCGCTCATTTTTGACGATTCAAGCAATTGAGGACGGGCATGATAACCCAACCGGGCGGCCCGCAAATCCTGCTACTGTCGGCACTCGAGATATCCTGGGAGATTGCGTGAACCACCTTGCCCACGTCGTGCTTGCCGGCACCGACCCGGACGACCGTCTGGGCGCGTTCCTCGGTGATCACGTCAAGGGTATGGAGGCCGTCGAGGCGCTGCCGCCCGGCCTGGCGCGCGGCGTTCGCCTGCATCGCAGGATAGACACCTGGTCCGATAACCACCCAGCGGTCGTCGAACTCCGGGCCAAAAGCGGGCCGGAGTGGCGGCGCTACAGCGGGATCATTCTGGACGTGCTGTTCGACACGATGCTGGTTCGTCACTGGGAAACCTGGCACCCGGTTCCGTTGAAAGAATTCGCCCGGGGAATAGACGAACTGCTGGCCGAACGGAGAGAGGAAATGCCGCCACGACTGGAGCGTTTCGCGGACTGGGCCGCGCGCGCGAGCTTGTGGACCCGCTACGATGACCGCGAAATGCTGAATCAAATCTTCGCCGGGCTGGCCCGCCGTCACGGGAGGCCCAGCCCGTTGAAACGGGGAATCGTATTGCTCGACCGCCTGGAACCGGAGATAGAGCGGACCTTCGAAGAACTGTTTCCGTGGCTCCGGCGGCGCGCCGCCGATTTTCTCGAGAACGCCTGAAAGCTGGGCCTCGGGCGCGGATTTATTCCGGATCAGTCGCGGATCGTCACTCGATCTGCGCCAGCATGTACTCGACCGAAGCGCGCACCTGCTCGTCGGTCAGGTCGGAACGCCCGCCCTTGGCCGGCATGGCGCCGATGCCGTTGATCGCGTGCTGCACCAGCGTATCCTCGCCCTGCGGCAGGCGATCGGTCCACTGCGCGGCGACCAGCTGCGGGGCGCCGGCGGCGCCGGCCATGTGGCAGGCCTGGCAGACATTGTTGTAGATCATCTCGCCGTCGGTGCTGCCTTCGAACGCAACCTGTTGCTGCTGGCTGCCGGCAGCTTCCTCGGCCGCAGCCTGCGCGGCGGCCCGGCCGGTATCGCCGGCGTAGACGCTGAACACCGGCTCGATGCGGTCCACCTTGGCGACATCCTGCATCGGATTGCCGCTGCCTTCGAGCTTGTCATTGACGTTGATCGCGAAGAAGATGATCAACAAGGCAAACACCGCCAGCCCGACAATCACCAGGCTGAAACGCTTCATGAAAATCTTGTCGTCTTGCTCACTCACGCTTGGGTTCCTCGAATCCGTTGTGGCCGGCCCGGGGCCGATTTTCTGAACAGGCGCGGATTATACCGTAGGCATCGAGTGCACCGGACAACCCGAGATTCACTCGGCTCGGCAATCCGCCTGTAGAAGCCTCGCGCCGCCGACGCAGGGGGAGCGAAAACATATCGAAACGACCGTCCAGCATCAAAAATCTACCGCTCGTCCGGAATTACTGGCTTTCACGCGGCGTGGCGCTATGCTCAGCTCATCGCAATCCATTTCAGGTACGTGGATGACCAACTCAAGCCGACTTTCGCCACTGCGCAGGTGTAACGAGCAAGCGGGTTTTACGCTGATGGAGCTGTTGCTCGCCATCGCCGTGCTCGCGATCCTGACCACACTGGCCCTGCCGGCATTCACGCAGTTCATCGCGAACAACCGGCTAAGCGCGAAAGCCAACGAAATGGTTGCAGCGATGCAGTACGCCCGATCCGAGGCGCTGAGACTCGGCGTTCCGGTACAGGTTTGCTCCAGCAGTGATGCTGAGACCTGCGGCGGCAATTGGAACCAGGGTTGGATCGCGTTTCAGGATCCGGAC
>DATFJJ010000202.1:0-3793 GCA_035269245.1 Wenzhouxiangellaceae bacterium
GGTTCGTTCGTTGTAGTCAATACTGGGGTCGGAGATCTGACGTCTGAAGAATCCTCGTCGCTAAACCAATAAACCAATCAACCAAATACGAACTCACCAGCCCCTAGTCCCCGGCCCGCCCTTGAACGGCCCCTTGACCCAGCTGGTGATCCAGCCACCGTAGAAATCGCCCTGCTGCGGGAGCACCCGCTCGCCCTCGACGAAGCAGCCGTTGACGCTGCGCGCATAGAACGAAACGCAGTCGCGGATTCGGGCGTCCTTGGGGTCCGGGTAGGCCCAACAGGCATCCTCGATCAGTCCGTTCGCCGTCTTCAGATGCCAGTACCGGGCCTGCCCCTTCCATTCGCAGAAGGTTCGGGTTGCGCTGTGCTCCAGTACCGAAAAGTCGATGTCACCCGGCGAGAAATAAAAGCACGGCGGGTGCGAGGTTTCCAGCACCCGAAGGCCGCCGCGCGTCTCGGCTATGATGCGATTGTCGTGTTCGACCGCGAGATTCCAGTCGATCGGTTCGATCCGCGGCGGCCTCGGATAATCCCAGACCGATTCGGATTGCGGTAGCGGTGTTTTCATTGTCATCATCGAAAAATAGCATCGCCGCGTCGGTGATCGATGAATCGGCTTATTCTTCAAGCACCTCGGCGAACGCCCTGCGGCTGTCCGCATCGAACAGCACGAAGCGCACATTCAGCCCGCCAGGCGCGCTGGACTTGACCGTTTCCACCGCGATACGCGCCGCCTCCTCGAGCGGAAACCCGAACGCGCCGGCCGAAACGGCCGGAAATCCCACCGATTCGATTCCATACTGCCGGCAGCATTCCAGGGCGTTGCGATACGCGTCCGCCAGCAGTTCGCCGGAAGGTTCATCGATCCCGTAGCGCGGGCCCAGCACATGGATCACGTACCGGTTGGGCAGGTCGAAGCCTTCTGTAATGACCGCCTGGCCGGGTTCGACAGGGGCGAGCGGGCGGCACGCTTCCTCGAGCTTCGGGCCCGCGGCCCGGTGGATTGCGCCGGCGACGCCGCCGCCCATCCCGAGTTGTGCATTAGCCGCGTTGACCACCGCGTCAAGATCGGGTTGATCGACAATGTCGCCTTCGATGATTTCGATTGGCATCCGAGCCTCCTGGTTGGTTGACACCGTAACAGCGCTGAATCGGCAGATCGGTATGACCGCGGCCGCGTGCATTCAGGCTCACCCCTCGGCATCCCGGAATTTCTCGGTTATCGGCGCAAGGGCGTCGGACCCGGGCCTCGATCTTTCACTTGCGACCACGATCCTGTTGCGACCTGCATGCTTGGCCTGGTACATGGCCCGGTCGGCGCGGGTGATCCACGCCGGCCAGTCCTCGTCGCTGCCAAGCACCGCGACGCCGGCCGAGAAGCGCAAGACTTCGCCGAAGTATGAAAGCTGTCCGCTGATCCGCCTGTGCAGCGACTCGGCAACTTCGAGCGCGCTTGCCGCGCCGTGGTCGGGCAGCAGCAGCACGAACTCCTCTCCTCCGAACCGGTAAAAACCGTCTTCGGCGCGAATGTGCTCGCGAACCAGGTCAGCGAATTCGCGCAGCGCGCGATCCCCCACATCGTGCCCGAACTGGTCGTTGATGCGCTTGAAATGATCGAGATCGAGCATTATCAAGGTGTAAGGCTTGCCATTGCGCCGTCGCGCCGATATGGCAGAGGTCAGATCCCGGCGCATCATTCGACGATTGCCGGCGAAGGTCAGCGGATCCTGCAGCGCCAGCAGCTGGAGCTGATCCTGGTAGCGCGCCAGGCGTTCGGCGAAGATGTAACCGAAGGTGGTCACCATCAGCGCAGTCACGATATAGGTCACACCCTCGAGGACCGACTGGAACAGGCTGGTCTCGATGATCAGCACCGTCATCAGGACCAGGTTGGCAACCAGCGCGAAGCGTCGCTCGGTCAACAAAAAGTTGACCCACAGCACCACGTAGCCCCAGAGAATGCCGGTGCGGCCGAACATGGCGGTCGAGGCGATGCATGCAAGGACAACCACGACCGCAAAGATCCGTCCGGCCTGGCGCGTGCGCCCGGTTCGAACCGCGTAGGCCAGGACCAGCAGCACGCTGAACACGATCAACGTGTTGACCGAACCGCCGAAGTAGTGGCCGATCACGAATCGATAGACCGCGAACCCGCTGATGATCGCCGCGGCGAGGGCGCCGAACAGCACGATCATGGCGAATTGGTAGTCGTCGCGGAATTTTCTGCGAAATCGTTCGCTGTCTTCTTGGTACGGAAGCGATTTCATGCCAGAACCCACAGGTAACGTGTTGTTGACTCCCTTTCGGCAAAATATCACGAACCCCGTTGCGACGACCAGTTCGCAGCGACGCAGTCCTGCGAAGGCCTGGCGGGTGCCCCGGCAATTACCCGCTCACACTTTCAGCGGGTGGTCGTCGTCGAGCGCGTCGTTGTCGCGACTTTCGAGCGGCCGGACGGCGGTGGTTTCGTCGAACCAGATGTACTCGTCGAACTGCCTGGGCAGCACCGCCTCGAAATAGTGGCTGATTCGCTCGGTCTCGGGCCGGTAGATGACGCCGATGGCGCGCTCCAGCCGCGGCGAAGCCAGTTCGTCGCGAAGGTCTTCGGAAACCGCGTCACGCAACGGCAGCGCGAATCTATGTTGTTCGGCCTGGTTGAAGACCTGCTCGTAACTGTCGCTGTGCGAGGGCCGCACCCGCATCACCTGCATGGGCTCGTCCCAGTTCGAGGCCGCCGCGACCGTGCCGCGGTCGGTGCCGAACCCGATCAGGTAGGCTTGATCGCCGAATTTTTCCCTTGCCAGGTGGCCGATGTTGGTTTCGCCGCGCATGCCCATCTCGGTCGACTCGGCGTCGCCGACATGGCTGTTGTGCGCCCAGACCACGGCACGTGCACCTTCGCCGCGGTGGGCCAGCGCCGACTGCAGGGTGCTGAACATGTGCCGGTCGCGCAGGTTCCACGACTCCCGCGAGCCGTAATACATCACCCGATAGTAGCGCTCGGCACTCTGGACCACGCGGGCATTCTGCTCGGTATCGAACAGCGCCTCTCCATCGGCGCTGCGGTATTCCATGCGCCGATGAAGCAGGTCCATCAGCGTTTCGACGACCTCATCCTCGCAGTCCTCGCGCTGGCCGGAGACGGTTGCACGCCCGTAGGTGGCAGGCTCTTTCTCCCACGGCGAAAAGCATCCGTAGCGCTGGCGCGCCCGGTCAGCCGCGGCCGGATCGACCCGGTCGAGATAATCCAGAACGGTATGGATGGAGTTGTAGAGGCTGTAGAGATCGAGTCCGTGGATACTGGTCATGCGCCGCGGATCGTCCTGGCGCCGGTTGTGTCCGGCCAGCCAGTCGACGAATTCCAGCATCTCGTGGTTGCGCCACATCCACTTCGGAAATCGTGAAAACGGCGGCTCGGCAAGGTCGGGGCCTTCCCAGCCGCGCACCCAGCGATCGACCATGCTGGTATCGGGCCAGTCCGCCTCGATACCCACGACGTTGAAGCCCGCCTGCTCGATCAACGCCCGGGTGATGCGCGCGCGCATCCGGTAGAACTCGGAAGTCCCGTGGCTGGCCTCGCCGATCAATACCACACGCGCGTCGCCGATCCGCTCGATGATGGGCGCAATGTCGGCCGACTCGATATCGTCGAACGGCTCGCAGGCATCATTGATGCGCTCGGTCAGACGCTGGCGCTTGACCGAATGCTTCGGCCCCTTCGGCTTCGCCGGAACCGAAGGCTCGCCGGCCTGCCAACCCTCGCTGCCGACCAGCGGTACGAACTGCACGCG
>DATFJJ010000203.1:0-5103 GCA_035269245.1 Wenzhouxiangellaceae bacterium
CTCGCGCAGCGCCGCCTCGGCCCGCGCCAGCTCGGCACGCTGCTCGCGAACATCCAGCTCGGCCAGCAACTGGCCCGCCGACACGCGGTCGCCGGTTTCGACGAACACCTCTCTTACGATGCCGGCGGTGCGGGCTGCCAGCGCGATGGTCCGCAGCGTTTCCACCGGCGAGGACAACTGGATGCGGCGCGACAGATCGCGCTGCGATACTTCATAGGCGCGCACCGGCAGCGACGAGCGTTCGCGGGTGTTTTGCTGCCCGGTAGACGCCGAATCCGACCCGCACGCCGACAACAGCATCGCTGCGGCGCCCACGACCAATACGGGCCAGGCCCGCTTGAATGTTTGCATTGACATCCGTGAAGTTTAGCTCGCGGCCGTGCACGCAGCGCCAACGCGGCCTTCACGGCCGCGAGCGCCGGCGCTCCAACCGGCCTTATTGCGGAATCGCGTCGAGAATGAAGGTGGCCAGGTCGTCGCGATAGGCCTGCATTGATTCTTCGTGCAGGTACATCATGTGTCCGGCCGGGTACAGGTCGTAACGAATACGGTCGCGGGCTTCGGCCGGGATATCGAGGTGCCGGATGTAATAGTTGGTCGCGGCGAACGGTGTGGCCAGGTCGTAGTACCCCTGCTGAATGTGCAGCTTGAGGCCGGGATTCATGATCATCGCCCGCGACAGATCCGGCAGCAGGTTGACCGCGACCTGCCGGTTGCCGTCGGGATCGCGATGGCTCCAGTCCCAGTCCAGCGGCCAGGCCGTGGTCTTGTATTCCTCGTCGCGGCCGAACTCGAGCTCGTTGTGCAAGTAGTCGAAAAACGCCGCGGTGTAGGCCGGACCCACCGCCGGGAAGAACGGGTCGTAGTCCATGGATTCGGCCAGCGGATTGACCGACGGGCCGATGAAGCGCGAGTCGATCCGGCCGGCGATCAGGCGATTGTTGCGCTTGAGCTCCTGCAGGAACTGCTGGTGATCGACGCGCAGATCCGCCTTCAGCCAGTAGTCGGTCGTGGTGCCCGTATACGCCGCCGCCTGCTCGGCGATCTCGCGCTTGCGCGCCGAGTCGATGGTATAGCCAGCGGTCAGGGCCGGCAGGTATTGTTCCAGCGCGAACGTCTCGACTTCGTCCAGGAACGGCTCGAGGTTCTCGGGCCTGTCGGCCAGCGCATCGTGATACCAGGCCGTGGCCGCGAACGAGGGCAGGAACAGCGCGTGCGGCAGATCCAGTCCGCCGCCGTCGCGGCCGGCCGCGGTATCGATGAACGGCGAAACCAGGATCAGCCCGTTGAGGTTCATGCCGTGGCGGCTCTGCAGGTGATGGGCAAGCCCGGCACCGCGCACGCCGCCGTAGCTCTCGCCGAGAATGAATTTCGGCGCCGCCCACAGTCCGTGCTCGGTGACGTATTGCTTGATGAACGCGGCCACCGATTCGATGTCCTGGTCGACACCCCAGAACTTCTCGCCTTCGGCGTCGCCGAGCGGCGTGCTGAAGCCGGTGCCGACAGGATCGACCATCACCAGATCGGCAATATCAATAATGCTGAATTCGTTGTCGACGCGCCTGGCCGGCGGCGGTGCGGCATAGGCGGGATCGTTGACCACCACCCGCTGCGGACCGAGGATGCCCATGTGCAGCCACAGCGACGACGAGCCGGGACCGCCGTTGAACGCGAACACGATCGGGCGCTCGGCCGGCCCGTAGTCGCCCTTGCGATGGTAGGCGGTGTAGCCGAAACGCGCGATCGGCTTGTCGTCCTCTTCCATGATCAGCCAGCCCACGGTGGCGGTGTAGTCCACGCGCTTGCCGTCGATGCTGATGCTGTGCTCGGTTACCGATTGTTCTGGTTCGTGCGAAGGTACCGCGTCTGCGGACTCATGATTGTCGGCCGCCAGCGGTGCGGCCAGCAGGAATGAAGCAAACAGAACAGCGAAACGATTCATGTGAAGGCTCGGTCGAGAAACTTTGCCGATGTTAGCGCATCCTGCCGGGTTTCTAGTGGGCCATGCGGCTAATTAGGTAACACTCAGCCGTCGCACAAGCGTCGTGGGCAAGGCGCGCGAGCGAAGGACTGGCCTGGGCCAATTCGAGCGAGTGCAACGCCGCCCACGGCGCTTGTGCGATGGCCCTCTGGGAGCGACTGTGCTGGCGCGACTCGGCGTTGCGTGTCTTGGCAAGGGAGCCGGCCATTCCCTGCGAAACGCGCCTTGACTCGCACCAGCACAGTGGCTCTGAGTGTTACCTAATTAGCCGCATGGCCCACTAGACGGTCGTTCGGCGATCAATTGATCCAGCCCAAATTCACCCGACGCGTCTTGCAGGACAATTGCTCGGTCAATGCCGCGCGCTGCGGTGGGTCACCGAATGCGTTCAAACGCACCGAAAACACTGGGAGAACAGCGATGAGCGAATTGATTGCCTGGGACGATAGTCTCAGCGTTGGCATCGACGAGATCGACGAACAGCACAAGGTCCTGGTCCGGCTGCTCAACGATCTGAATCAGGCGATCAAGGAACACCATGGCAACGAAGCCTGCCTGGCCATTCTCGACCGACTGGTGGACTACACGCGCATTCACTTCGCGGTCGAAGAGGCCCTGATGCGCATATTCGAGTACCCCGATTACGAGAACCACAAGGCCGAGCACGAGGAACTGGTCGAAGAGGTGCTGGCGATGCGCCACGAGATCACGCACGAGGAACGGAGAATCAGCTTCAAGCTGCTGCACTTTCTGAAGATGTGGCTAACCCAGCACATCATGGATTCGGACAAGGAGTATTCAGAATACTTCCTCGCCCAGGGCATGAAGTCGAAAACCGGCAAGCGTGCCTGGTTCTCCCGCATCTGGTCCTGACCGATGACGCGCACCGAACGACTGGCCGAATTTCACCGAAGCCTGGAGCGGGCCACCGCAGAGCCCGAGTTCCTCGATCGCTTCTACAAATCGTTCATGGCGATATCGCCCAAGATCCAGCGGGTGTTTCAGGGCACCGACATGGCCCGGCTCAAACGCAAGCTGAAGTCATCCCTGCACGTAATGACGCTGGCCGTGGACGACGCACCGGGCGCCGACGACTACATGCGCTTTCTCGGCAAGACGCATCGCCGGCTCAACCTGGACCCGGCGCATTTCGACCTGTGGAAAGGTTCGCTGCTGAAGACCGCCGCCGAGTGCGATCCCGAATTCGACGACCGGACCCAGGCCATCTGGGCCGAAGTCATCGGCAACGGCATCGAACTGATGCGCTCGGGTATGGCGTCGCGCGACAGCCGCACGTCTCCGGAATAAGAGAAATCCCGTCGGCGACACCGCGCCGACCTACGCAACCACTCGGGATACGGATGCGCCGTAGATTCCAGGCAAGAACCGCGGCTACGGATGCGCCGTAGGTCTGGGCCGCGTCCCCGACGCTTCAGTCAATCCTTCGTCAACGCCTCGGCGGCCGGCACGTACTCGTAACCCAGATCGTGCGCCACTGCCTTGTAAGTGACATGCCCCTTGTGTACGTTGAGCCCGGCCAGCAGGTGCTCGTCGTCGAGCATTGCCTTTTTCGCGCCCTTGTTGGCGATCTGCACGGCGTAGGCGAGGGTGGCATTCGTCAGCGCGAAGGTCGATGTGCGCGCCACCGCGCCGGGCATGTTGGCCACGCAGTAATGGATGATGCCCTCGACTTCGTAGGTCGGCTCCTGATGGGTAGTCGCGTGCGAAGTCTCGAAGCAGCCGCCCTGGTCGATCGCGACATCCACCAGCACCGACCCGGGTTCCATGATCGAAAGCTGATCGCGGCGCACCAGCTTCGGCGCCGCCGCGCCCGGGATCAGCACCGCGCCGATGACCAGGTCGACCGTGGAAAGATGTTCCTCGATCGCTTCCTCGGTCGAGTACAGCGTGTTCAGCCGGTCGCCGTACAGGTCGTCGATGTACTTCAGTCGCGGCAACGAGCGGTCGAACACGGTCACGTCGGCACCCATGCCCATGGCCATGCGCGCGGCGTTCAGACCCACCACGCCGCCACCGATGATCATCACCTCGGCAGGACGCACACCGGGCACGCCGCCCAGCAGCACGCCGGAACCGCCCTGGGCCCGCTCCAGCGCGTGCGCTCCGGCCTGGATGGACATGCGGCCGGCGACCTCCGACATCGGCGCCAGCAACGGCAGACCACCCGACCTGTCGGTGACGGTCTCGTAGGCAATGGCGGTACAACCGGAATCGACCAGACCCTTGGTCTGCTTCGGATCGGGCGCGAGGTGCAGGTAGGTGTAGAGGATCTGGCCTTCGCGCAGCATCTCGCATTCGTTGGGCTGCGGTTCCTTGACCTTGATGATCATGTCGGCCGACGCGAAGATCTCCTCGGCCGTCTCGACAATGGTGCCGCCGGCGCGCTCGTAGAGCTCGTCGGTCAAGCCGATCGCCTTGCCGCCGTCGCGCTGCACCATCACCTCGTGCCCGTGGCCGGCCAGTTCGCGCACGCCGGCCGGCGTCAGCCCGATCCGGTATTCGTGGTTCTTGATTTCCTTGGGTACGCCGATCCGCATGATCTTGAGTCCTGTATTTTTTTGTAATTACCCCGAAACAGCCGGACGCGGCGTCGCATTCGAGGCAGACCAAAAGTCTGTCGCGGCCGGACCGGTTCAGCTGCGAATTCTAACGCCGATGCGCGTCCGGCCGGGCGATCGGACCGCACAATCAAGGTCCGACTCGACGGGTTCGAACGGTGATCACGACCAACGCGCAACCAGCCACAGCAGTCCGCCCAGCCCAAGAATCAGGAGGCCGGCTACCGGCAGCGCGGTAATCTTGCGCTCCATCCACAGCAGCGTTCGGGTCATGCGCACGTGGACCGGATAAAGGTTCGGCATCGGCGCGGCACCGGCCCGGGCCAGCCGAGCCAGCCCCTTGCCGGCCAGACGGGCGGCACCTTCCATCCAGACCACCATGTCGCCGGCCGGCAGACCGGGCCTCCATCGCGGTGCAAGCCCGCCCTTGAGCCAGACCAGCGCCGCGGCCAGCCCCAGCGGCCAGGCAGCGGGCCACAACCCGGACAGCAGGTGCGGGTCGAGACCGTGGGCCAGCACCCAGACCCAGGGCACGAAAAGCCC
>DATFJJ010000204.1:0-6300 GCA_035269245.1 Wenzhouxiangellaceae bacterium
GTAGGGTCGCTAAAGATGCCAAAGCAGCGACAAGTGCTGCAGCGAGAATCGCGGTTTGCTCTGATTCAAACATTCTCTTAAAGCTAACTTGAAAATGGTAGGCGAAAATGCCGGATATTGAATATTGGGGCTAAAACGCCGGCTATGATGCAAAAACGCAAGGCGGTTGCTCGCAAATTATTGTTATTCAACAGAAAGCGGGGAATATCTGGCGATAATAGCCGCCCTTTCCGATGGATATTTACTGGTGTTCCCACTCGCCGGACTGCCATGCGCTGGTTTGCCTCCACGCCCTTCCCTGTGGGAATCATGCATGAAATTGGGGTCGAGGGCAAATTTGGAGCCGAGCCTGGTTTTTGTCCGGGTGTGCTATAGCGGCCGATTGGGGGATTACTGCGCGGCTGTGCCGCTTGCCCTTTGGGCTCGCCGGCCTGAAGGCCGGACTCGTGAACTCGCTTCGCTCGGTTCGAACCAGCTGCCTTCTGACGCGCTTTGGCGGGCAGTTCCAGATCGCGACTGGTAAGCGGCAAATAAGGCGAGTCGCGCTATTTGGGTTCGAACCCGAATCCCCTCTCCGCCGGGTACGAAAAAACCCGCACAAGGCGGGCTTTTCCGTATCTGGCGGAGAGGGAGGGATTCGAACCCTCGAAGGGGCGTAAACCCCTTAACGGTTTTCGAGACCGCCGCATTCGACCACTCTGCCACCTCTCCGAAACTATCAAATTGTAATCCGATCGCTGATCGGGCGGCCCTTTGCGGGCCGCGAGAGGGAGGGATTGACTGCGCACCTTCGGTGCTTGCCCTCCGCTATCGCTGCGGGTTGTGGCAGCCACTATGCGGCTTCCACATCGAGCTCGCTTGCAGCTCGGTTACTGCGCAACCTGCGGTTGCTGGCCCTCCGGGCTCGCCAGCCGCCTGCGGCGCCTGGTCTCGTGAGCTCGCTACGCTCGGTTCGAACCCTCGAAGGGGCGTAAACCCCTTAACGGTTTTCGAGACCGCCGCATTACTGCGCGACCACAGGTCGCTAGCCCTTCGGGCTCGCCAGCTGCCTGCGGCACCTGGTCTCGTGAGCTCGCCTTCGGCTCGGTTCGACCACTCTGCAACCTCTCCGGAACTGTAAAATTGACAGTCCCGCCACTCGATCGAACGAAGCCTGATAGTTTAACCGAAAAATGCGATTCTGGTCAGCGCGCCGCTCAACCGGTCTCGTCTTCCCCACTCTCGCGGTCTGCACTCTCGAGCTCCTCACGCGCGCGCTCTTCTTTCTGCGCCTTGGCTTCCTCGTGCTCGAGATTTCCCTGCAGTCCGTAGCGCCGCTCGTCGAGATTTTCGAGGGCATCGACGTGCCCGTATAGCACAAGGCTGTCTTCGGGCTCGATGCAAACGTCGCTGGTAGGCGTGCCGATGAACTGGCCATCCTTGCGCTGGATTGCCAGCAGCAGAACCCCCTCCTCCAGCAATTCGCTCTCGGCGACGGTCCTGGCGGCCAGCCAGTCCGATGCCGAGACGACAAGTTCGACGACGCGGTAGTCGCCCGACAGCCCCAGCAAGCTGCCGAAATCGCGGACTTCGATGGATGTGTAACGTCTCAGAAGCCGGTCGATCAGCCGGGACAGGTGACGGTCGACGAACTGGCTGGTCGCCACGGTCCAAAGCACGGCCACGCCGGCCACCAGCAGCGCAACCTTCAGCCAGAGGCTGGACGGGTCGTCGGAATCGACGAACGCCAGTATCAGCGACGAGACGGCCGTGATGATCCCGGCGTTGCCGACCAGCATCAGCATCATCAGGATCCGGCGGCGAACCGGGTGATTGACGAGGCGTTCGGATTCGGTGGTCGTGAACCCCGCCCCGGTCAGCGCCGAGCGCGCCTGGAACCGGGCCACCTCTCGCGACAGGCCCGTATGCGTCAAAGCGGCCGACGCGATGCGCGTGATCAGGAACGAGATCACCAGGACCAGCAACAATGTGATGACTGCAATCATTGGCGCTTATCTCTTTGTTTCTTCGGGGAGCCCAAAAAAGTTCATTTCCGGCGCGGGCTGCCATCCGCAGGTACCAACATCATGCTAACGCAACTACCGCCCAGGACTCTCATCAAAGCTGAACGCCTTCGCTTTCCCGTCTTTGGCGACACAACAGCGCTAGAATCCTACTCGGCTATTAACCTGGGATCCGACATGAGCGAAGCCCTGTTTCAGAACGACGCCTACCTGACCGAGTGCACGGCCACCGTGCTCGAATCGACCCAGCAGGGCGTGGTTCTCGATCGAACCGTGTTCTACCCGGTGGGCGGCGGCCAGCCCGGTGACAGCGGTCGATTGAGCTGGGGCAGCGATGAAATGCCGGTCATCGATACAAAGTGGCGGCGCGACGACGGTGCCATCGTCCACGTGCCCGATCCCGAGACCCTGCTGCCGGAAGTCGGCGCCCAGGTCGTCGCCGAAATCGACTGGGACCGGCGTCACCGGCTGATGCGCATGCACACCTGCCTGCACCTGCTCGGGGCGGTGCTGAAATTTCCGGTCACCGGCGGCCAGGTCCGCGAGGACAAGAGCCGGCTCGACTTCGATATGCCCGACTCGCCCGACAAGGCTGACGTGACGTCCGAGCTCAACGCGCTGATCGAGGCGGGCCATCCGGTCGAGTCCCGCTGGATCGACGAGGAAGACCTGGACCCGGACCTGATCCGGACCATGTCGGTCAAACCGCCGACCGGCGTCGGCAGAATCCGGCTACTTGAAATTCCCGGCGTGGACCTTCAGCCCTGCGGCGGCACGCACGTCAAGAACACGTCCGAAATCGGTCGCGTGGAAGTCACCAAGGTCGAAAAGAAAGGCCGCCAGAACCGGCGGGTGCACGTCGTGCTTGCCGGCGACTGAACTCGGTTGGACAAGCGAAAGCTTGGCACAAAGAGTACCCAGGAAAACCTGAAAGGATGTGGCTGACGCTCAGCAGCCCTTCGCTCCTGAGCCAAGCAGACACTGAAAAACTGGTCGCAAACTACCGTAATGGACCAGCGAAGAATTTACCGGAAGACGAGCACGAAAAAAAAGATAAAGAAGCTTGATGCTCTTGCTTTTCCTTCGTGTTCTTCGTGCCCACCTTCATGATCTTCGTGCCCCGCTTTAAGCATTCAGCTTTTGCGGATTTCGCCTTACAGTCCCGTCATCAGCTCAACTGCACGGGATGGGTCGCGGCGATTTCCGGATCCGATTCGAATTGCCGCTGGAATTGCGCCAGCGCGGCATGGTCTTCCAGCGAGATGCGCTCGCGGAACAGCGCCCAGCTCAGAAAGCAGCCCAGTCGGATCGCGCCGTCCGAATTCGCGTCCGGCAGGCCATCGCCGACCTGCCGGTCGAGAAACGACAAGATGTCGTCCACGCGCCCTTTCTGGCGAACGAGATAGCCGCAATCGGCAGCGGTAATCCCGTCCTTTTCAAGAAGAAACAGGTTGACCGCGCTTCCCATGGCGGTGTTGACCAGCAGGAACAGGTCGTAATCGCGGATATCCGGAAAGAACGCCTGTTCGGCTTTTTCGCGCAGGTAGCGCAGGATGCTGGCTGAATCGGTCAACATCAGCTTGTCGTCGTACAGGAAAGGCACGCGCCGGGCCGGCGACAGTTCGCCGCTCTTTTCGTAGTCGGTCTCGACGAACTTGCAATCCTGTCCGGTCTGCGCCAGCACGATCCGAATGTGACGAACGTACGGCGAGGTATAGCTGCCAAATAGTTTCATTACTGATCTTCCGGCTGGATGTGGAAACAACTTTAACCGAATCGGTCGGGCACGACCGTTCCGGCCCGGATTTCCGGAAATCCGGAACCGGAATCGCGAGACCCCAAACCGGAAACCGTCGCTTATTCAAACCCCGCCGGCCGATGCACCGCCGGCCGAGGCCGAGACAGACGTCGTCGCAGTCGAGGCCGCGATAATCGTGACGATGGCCGCCGTCGAATCGAACTCGTCCTGGATCTTGCGATACCAGTCGATGACGTCGGCCGCTCGCGAGCCTTCGCTATCACCCAATCGGTCCCCGAACCGGGCCTGCCATTCCTCCTCGGTTTCCAGTGCAACCGCATACGGCAGCAGCTGTGCGAATTCGTCGACCGACGAGGTGGCCGGCGACGTGTCGGACATGTAGAGTCTCAGCTCCTCCACTTCCCGGCGGACCACAACACCCGCCCGCGTCGGCGCCTTCATCAGTTCGAAGTAGATCAGCGGAACGAGCACGCCTGCAGCAACTGCAGCGAAGCCCAGCGCGATCGCGATCGGATCGCGCTCGACCACGCCGCCGAACTCCGAAATCAGTGCGCCGATGCCGATCCCGATCACGGCCGCACCCAACAGGAACGACCCTATCCGCTGGCGGTTGTTGGTCTCGAAATGACGCCCCCGGTGTTCCCGGCCCAGTGCCTTGCTGAGGGCGCTCGATGCCTTGGCACCGACTGAACTGCCGGGCTTCAGTTCGACGCGCGATGAATCGGCGAAAAGCACCTTCTCCAATGCCCGTTCTCCGGGCGAGGCTTCTTCGCGACCTGACGCCAGCCGGGCAATGCTCAGTTTCTTCTCGGCCTCGACCGGTTCCAGCGAAATCCGCCCCTTGACCCGCAGCGACACCAGCGCGGCGACGAAAGCCTTTGCATCGAAGCCCATCCGTTCGATGTAGCGGGCGGCGGCTGGCGAGATGCCAGACGGTGGCTGGGCGCTGGGCCGTACCCGGCCGATCTCGGGATCGCGCCCAACCGCGCGCCAGAATGAATGTATCAGGCCCCATAGCATGGTGATCGCCAGCGCGAGGAGTGTCCGCCAGCCCCAGTGAGCGCGGTTCTTGCGGACAACGGAATCGGAAAAAAGGCCCGGCTGCCAATGGAAAACGAGCGCCTGGACGGCATCCGTGTCGGATCCCGAATCGGCGGCCGCCTCGTCCACCGGACCGCGGAACTCGATGCGCCAACCGTCCTTGACCCGTTCCCCGCCCGGCGGCAACCGCTGAGGCACCGCGCTCTCCGGCCAGGCCAGGGATATGCTTGCACGCCGCCAGGGCAATTCGAACTGGCCGATGACCGGCAGCCATTCCAGGGCGCTCCCGCCTCCTGAAATCTCGCGCAACGGCACTTCCGCCCTATAGCCCACCTGCATTCGGTGGATCTGCTGAACCGCCAGCGGCTCGGGCGCGGCGACCACAATCGCGCCGTCGTCGAAGTCGGGCTCGACGTCGCGATCGTTGATTCGCGCCGTGAAACCGGAAAGCGGCCCCACTTCATCCGGCAGCTCGAAAAAAAGTCCGCGGCGAATTTCGTCGCCGTGCGCGTGGAACTGGATATCGTGCCGGATTTCCAGCACACCTTCGGCGGTCAGCCGGATATCGGTGTTGAAGTTGTCGATGTACTCAGGACCCGATTCGTGGCCCCAGGCCAAAGAGACCGCCGTCAACAGGTAGGCAAGCAGACAAATCCGGATGTCCTTGTCATTCAAACTCATCTTTACTCTCCTCAACTATTGCAATCAGAAGTATTGCGACATTCAGGTTGCATTAGTAAATTCCAGTTACACGCTTTAGCCGCCGACCGAGTTCATCAGCAGCCAGGTCAGGAACGCGCCGGCGCGCGCCCGCGGCACCGGAATCGGCGGCAGGGTTTTCGTGGCTGTCCATATTGTGCCTCCATATGAATGTGGATCCGACAGGGCGGATTACACCGCGAAAGATCGGATTGCGCGACGACAGCCGAACGCTATGACGCAGGGATGGCATACGACACAAAAACGACAGTCCGGTCAGGACCACGGAAATTTCATCCAATTTCATTGAATTACAGCCGGCGGCCCGATTCCGGCAATCTCCCGGAGTGCAAGCTACACTATCGCCTTTACATGCCGACATACCCCGACACGCTTCCATGCCGAAACTGAGCACCCAGGTCAACCGCAAGGATCCGGACTTTCTCGCGCGCGACAGACACCATCGCGGCCTCGCCATGCAATTGCGCGAGCTGCTCGAATCGACCGGGCGCGGCGGTCCGGAGAAGTCGCGCGAAAAACACCTGGCCCGCGGAAAGCTTTTGCCCCGCGAACGCGTGCGCACCCTGCTCGACCCCGGCAGCGCGTTTCTGGAAATCTCGCCGCTGGCCGCACACGGTCTGTACGACGACCAGGCGCCGGCCGCCGGCGTGATTGCCGGTATCGGCCGCATCCAGGGCGTCGAGTGCGTTGTGGTTGCCAACGACGCGACGGTCAAGGGCGGCACGTATTACCCGATGACCGTCAAGAAGCACCTTCGGGCGCAGGAAATCGCGCTGG
>DATFJJ010000205.1:0-2632 GCA_035269245.1 Wenzhouxiangellaceae bacterium
GCAGGTCTTGCCGTCAATGACTTCGCGACATCCAATCCTACGGAATTGGAGAACAGGGCGTGCTGGGCACCGGTGACCGGGGGCATGGACTGCCGGATCAACGGTGGTTCGTCGGTTTCGCTGGGTTCTTCGGTTTTCGAAGAGGTGGCTGTGGGCGGCGAGGGAGAGGAGGCCGTTGTGTGCGGACTGTCCGATGGCGCGCCGCAGTGCTACGCGTTGCAAACGGGCCTGCAGACGCCGATCAGCGCCGGTCTCGATTCGGCGTTGACCAAGCTGACTGCAGATCGATGGGGCAGTTTCTGCGGTTTGCGCGGTGATGGCGATCTCGTGTGCTGGACGACCGAAACGCTTGCGGACCAGAGCATGATTGTCCGGAATCGGGGCACCGACGCCCGGCTGGCCAATATCGAGACGAACGCCGTAAGCTATGGCGCGACCTGCGGGATCGGGCTCGATCAGAAAATCGAATGCTGGGGTCTGTCGTTTGCGGGCGCGGGCATCGCACCCCCCGGAGCCGGCTGGAGCGGCGTTCACTCGGCCGGCGGGACGATGGCCTGGGCCCATCCTGATCGTTCGCCGAGTTTCAGAGGCCGCTTCAGCGATCAGCTCCGATCCGCGGACGGGTTCCAGCCCTACGTGGAACAGACGCTGAGCAGCGCACTTGCGGCATGCGGCCTTCGCGACGGCGAGTTTCGTTGTGTCAACGGCACCGATCGCTGGAACGTGCCCGAGGGTCCGTGGCTGGATGTTGCGGTCAGCCGTGTCGAGCCAAGGTCCTGGTGCGGTATAGCGATCGACAATGGGCTGGTCTGCGAGACCCGGGCCCCAGGCAGCCAGCTTGCCAGCGCCCCGGCCGGCGAGTTCACCGCGGTCGCGCTATTTGTCGACGCGTCGAGTCCGGGTCCGGAAGAGACGGCATACGCGCTGGCTGTGGACGGCTCGGTGGCGTGCTGGGGGACCAGCGGTCCCTGCTCGGCGGCTTCGTTTACCGATTTTGTGCGAATCAGCAAGGATTCGGCGATTGCAGTCGGGCTTCGCGAGAATGGAGACGTCGTTTCTCTTTCCAGCGGAAGTTTCGTCGCAGCAAGTGAGTCGTTCGTCCGGTTTCGCGGCGCGTTCGGCTTCCGTGCCGACGATTCGTTCGCGTGGTGGGCGTTTCCCGAACGGGCAGTGCCGACCGGCGCCTACCTGGACGCGGCGGCGCCGGCGATCGGCTTCGGGTCGATTCAGATCCACGTCGGCCCGGGACCCGAAGCCACTGCGGTCGATGGATGCGCGGTCCGGGTGGACGGCGGAGTGGATTGCTGGCGCGACGATGGGGGCACGCCGGTCATCGAGTTCCAGGTTGCCGGGAACTACCGGCAGATCCATCGTTCCGTCGGCCTCATGCTGACCGACGCTGCCGGAAACAGCCTGACGTCGGCGGGGGCGGATCTCGGCTCGGTCCTGACCCCCGCCGCTGAGTATCTGGGCAGGTTCGGCGTGGCCTGTATGGTCGACCTGGCGGGCCGACTCGGGTGCAAGGCGGCGTCGATGAATGGCACCGAACCGTTCAATCAGACCACCGGTGCGTACAAGGGACTGGCCCTGGATAGTTCGCGATTGTGCGCGCTGAACCCGCTTGATCGGGTCGAGTGCTGGTCGTTGTTCGGGACCAGTTCACTTTCCTTCTCCGATCAGGCCTTCCGACGCGTGGCCGTCGGGACCGGACACGCCTGCGCAGAGACGCAGTCCGGAACGCTTATCGAATGTGTCGGCGGCAACACGTTGAATCCGCTTCCCGCCAATCCATTTCCATTGCTTCAACAGGGGGCTTATCGTGATCTCGCAACCAGTGCTCTCGCAACCTGCGTGATTCTGCCGGATGGTGTCGTGGACTGCGCAGCCGCCAGTTTCCTCGACACGACCTTGCCTGATCCGGCGGCGCGATACACTCGGATCGAAATCGAGGCTTTTGCCAGCCGGTTCTGTCTGATTCGCGAATCGGGAACGATCGAGTGTTTCGATCGAGACCAATCCGGCGCCGCGCTCGAGCTCGTTTTCACCGCCCCGGGCGCCTATACCGATGTCGCTTTGTACGAGTCCGGAATCTGCGCGCTCGATTCGACCGGTACCGGACGATGCTGGAGTATCGAGGCCCAGCTGGCCGAATGGAACATCGACGGCCCTGAGATCTGAATCGGGAGGGAGAGCGCGTCCGTGGCGGGTCCTGCAAAGAGGCTGTCTTGCCCCTCTGCCGGACGCGTCCTCCTGTATCTAAACAAATGGGACAGTCACATCTAAAAGGGGAATCTTGGGGTCAGGTCTTGATTCTTGCATTTCGCGCAGAACAACGTGGACGCCCATCTCCCGATACTGCGGGATCTATCAGTCGGCGAACTGGAGTCGCAGCAGTGGGCTTCTCGCGCCGGCCCATAACGTCTTAAGATTCTGTGCCGGGCTGTCTGCGCGCGACTCGGCATATGCCAGCAGCGAATCGAGCGCAGCGCGGTCGAAGTAGCGGCCGTTCAGGAAGAGCGCGCGGATGGCACGGGTTTGTCCGACGTCTTCGAGTGGATTGCCGTCGAGAAGCAGCAGGTCGGCAACCTTGCCTGTGGAGACCGACCCGAAGCGCTCCGCCACACCGCTGAAT
>DATFJJ010000206.1:0-15519 GCA_035269245.1 Wenzhouxiangellaceae bacterium
GGCCGCCACCCGGGCATCGACGCCGCTGGGCAACTCGTCCGGCAGGCTCTTGAGCGCGCGTCCGACCAGCTTGCCCTCGCGCACCGCGCGGGTGGCGACCAGCTGGGCCCTGCCGTCGGCGAAATCCAGTACCTGCAAGGCTCCCGGGTATTCGATCAGGCGCTGCACGTGGTCGGTGACGAGCTTCTCGGGGCTGATCAGAAAATCGACCGGGGTGTTTTCGCGAGTGAATAATTCGGGGTGGGCCAGGTAGTCGGCCGCGCGGATGCGCGCGACCTTGGTCGGCGTGTTGAACAAAGAGTAAGCGACCTGGCAGGCGATCATGTTGGTTTCGTCGGAATTGGTCAGCGCGATCAGGAGTTCGGCATCGTCGATTCCGGCCCGGATCAGCGTTTCCGGGCGCGAGGCATGTCCCAGGACGGTGCGGATGTCGAGTTTTTCCTGGAGCTCGCGCAGCCTTTCCGGGTCGGTGTCGACGACCGAAATATCGTTCTCCTCGCGCGACAGTGAATGCGCCATGCCGGAGCCGACCTGTCCCGCGCCGAGAATGATGATCTTCATTCGCTCTCTTCCTGAACCTGTTTCGGGTCGATGCCGAGCTGCCGAAGCTTCCGGTACAAGTGAGTGCGCTCCATTTCAACGGCCTCTGCGAGTTGACCGACGCTGCCATCGGCACGGCGCAGGCGAGTGATCAGGTATTGACGCTCGAAAGCTTCCCGAGCCTCGCGCAGCGGCAGTTCGAACAGCGGCGAATGAGCGGCCTCCATCGTGCTCGCATCGTCCGGATCGGACCGTTTCAGCAGCGCGGTGACCTCATCGGGTTCCACGGGAGCTTCGGTACCGGCCTGCAACAGCCGGCGCAGGAGATTGGCCAGCTCTCGAAGGTTGCCCGGCCAGTCGTGCTGGCGCAACTGGTTCTGCACCGGGACAGGGATGCGCCGGTACGGCAGATTGTCGCGCACGGGCAGCTGCTCGGCCAGGTAACGCACCAGTTCCGGAATATCTTCGCGTCGCTCGCGCAGTGCCGGAACTTCGAGCACGCTCTCGGCAACCCGCTGGAAGAGCGCGTTGTCGAATCGTCCGGCCGCGGCATGCTGGCCCAGGCCCGGCGTGGCGATGGCGATGACGCGAATCGGTGCTGAAGTTCGGGCCAGAAGGCGGTTGAGCCTTGCCCGGTCTTCGTCGCCCAGCGCGTCGAAGTGATCAAGAATCAGTGTTGCCGGTTCGTTTGCGGCGTTCTCCACCCGCGCCAACTGGCTGTCGCCGGGGCCGCAGGCGACTTCGTAAAGGCGTGCGCCCACTGGCGGTGAACGGGTGTGTAGCCAGTGCGCCAGGGTCGATCTGCCACTTCCGGCCTCGCCGCTGATCAGCACATTGCCGTGTCCCGATTCGACGGTGGAAAGACGCTCGCGCAGCGCGCCGACCGCAGCCGATCGCCCCATGGGCTCTGGAAGGTCGTTGGCGTGCGCCTGAGCCGTCGAGACGGCCGCCGAATCGCGTCCACCCGCGAGCGCCTTGCGCACGGTGTCGAGCAGACGAGCCATGGAAACCGGTTTCTCGATGAAATCGCTGGCCCCGTATCGGGTGGCCTCGACCGCGGCTTCCACCGATCCGTGGCCGGAAATCATCACCACCGGACACAGTGGCGCGTCCTGTTCCCGCCATTCGCGCAGCAGGCTTATGCCGTCGCTGTCGGGCATCCAGACGTCGAGCAGGATCAGGTCCGGGTCTGACTCGATACGCCGCTCGCGGGCCTCGGCCGCGCAGGAGGCCAATACCGGCACGTAGTCCTCGTCGGCCAGGATTTCTCCGATCAGTTCGCGGATATCCGGCTCGTCGTCAACGATCAAGATGGTCGCAGCCATCGGGCGGCAGCTCCTTTCAGCCCGGATCATTCCGGGTTCGATTACCTTGGGGCAGAGGATAGCGCATAGCTCACGATCGCAATGGTAGATGCAGTCGAATCACGGCGCCGCCCTCCGGAGCGTTTTCGACTTCGATCTGACCGCCCATCTGGTCGATGATGCGTTGAACGATGGCCAGTCCGAGTCCGGTGCCGCGTGGTTTGGTGCTGGCGTAGGGCTCGAATACCCTAGGCAGGATTTCGGGGTCGAAGCCGGGACCGTCGTCGGCGACTTCCAGCGTCAGCCAGCCGTCGTCCCCCTCTGCCCGGATTTCCGAATGGATGCGCATAAGCGGCGCGCCGTCAGGATGGGCCTCTCGCGCGTTCTGGACCAGGTTGTTGAGTATCTGCTGGAACTGACCCGCGTCGCCGATCGGACGGGCCTCGGCATGCTGGAAGTCGATCTCGAATCGAACCCCGGTATCTCCCGCCGACCACAGATCGACGATGCCGCTGATCAGCGGCTCCAGTTCCAGGGGCTCGCGCTGGCTGGTTCCGGGCCGTGCGTAGTCGCCGAAAGCATCGACCAGCCGTCTGAGACTGTCGACCTGGTTGATGATGGTGCTGGTTGCGCGTTTCACCAGCCGTGCACTGGCCGGGTCGCAATCCGGGTCGCTATCGTCGCCCAGCCGCATCTGAAGACGTTCGGCCGCCAGTCGAATCGGGGTCAGCGGGTTCTTGACTTCGTGCGCCAGACGACGCGCCAGCTCGGCCCAGGCGGCCTGACGTTGGGCCTGGTCGAGCATGGTCACGTCGTCGAACACCACAACGTGCCCAGTGAGTCCGGGCTCGCCCGAATCCGGCAGCGTCGACCCGCGGCACACCAGCGCCAACGCCCGGTCGGCGCGCTGGAGCTTGATCTCCTGGCGCCAAAGGTCGCTGGACTCGTCAATGCGCTTGGCGATCACGTCGAACAACTCGCCGAGTTCCGGCACGCGATCCCTCAGTTCACCTATTTCGAGACCCTGCAACTCGCCTAACTGGACGCCAAGGATGTCCGAAGCACTGCTGTTGGCCGCGCTCAGTCTTAGCCGGCTGTCGAAGGCGATGACGCCGGCCGACAATCGACCGAGCAGCGTTTCCAGGTAATGCCGCTGCGATTCCAGCTGCTGCTGGGTTCGATTGAGCTGACTGGCCATGCTGTTGAACGAGTCGACCAGGAAACCCAGCTCGTCGCGGCTGGTGACGTTCAGGGTCTCGGGAAATTCGCCGGCACGCATCAACTCGGTTGCCTGGGCGAGATCGCGAATCGGGCGCACCAGGCGGCGGGCCGCATTGAACGCCAACAGGATGGCCAGCAGCGCGGTCACGCCAAGGACCAGGGACAATATCAGCACGAAGCTCTGCTGCAGGCGCTGGCGCAGAAACGAGATGTTCTCGTAGCGAAAATAAGCCTCTTCGATGCTGGAAGCCAGTTCGGAGAAGTTTCCTGGTAACGGAAATATGCCCTGCAGCACGCGATCGGCAGTGCCGCCCGGCGTGCTTTGTACCGGCACGAGCACGCGGATACGCAATCCCTCGCCGCCGGCCTCGGCAGCACTGTATTCGTCGCCGCGCGTTGCCTGATTGAGTGCGAATGCCGACGGCAGGTCCGAGACCATGCGCTGGGGGTCGATATGAACCAGGGTCTCCACCCGGCCAGCCGGCGTGAGCATGGTCAGTTCGACCGGTCCGGTCGATGATGCGCGGGCAAACAGGTAGTCGAGCAGCTCATCTTCGTCCGCGCCAAGCGGCAGGCCGGCAGCGATGCGCGCCAGCTGGTCGCGCGCCTGGCGGGTACGCAGGTCGAGAAACAATTGGCCCATTTCGATCGAGTCTGCCAGCGCGGGCTCGGCGCCGGTATCGAACCATCCGTCGATCGTGTTGTTGAGGAATTCCACAGAGAACAGGTACACCACGACCACCGGCGGTAACGCAAGCGCGATGAATACGCCGACCAGCCTGGCGCGCAGCCGGGCGCCCGGGGCGGCGCTGCGGATCTCCCGAATCAGGCGCACCAGGCGTTGTCCGATTGCGGCCAGCAGCACCAGCAGTGCCACGCCGGTCAGCATCAGGATGGCCAGGCTCATGCTGCCCAGCCGGCTGGATTCCTGCTCGACGCTCGCGACAAGGAAAAGCGCGACAAGCAACAAACCGGCGACGGCCGCCAGCGGCAGAATCCGGAAGAAACGGTTCAGGAGGCGTCGATTTGCCATGTATGCCAAGTGCCGGCCAGGCGCCAGTCGGGGGATATGAGCGACGGCAGGTGCATCGGCGGTGGCAGGGCCTCGCGGTTGAACCGGGCACGCGCCTGAACCTGCCAGGCGTTGCCGCGGGCTTGCTCGCGCGAGAAACCCGTCGCATAGCTGCGCTCTTGCTGCAGTGCCTCCAATAACAGCCAAAGCCGCGGAAAATTTGTCTGGACAGTGTCGACTTCCAGCTGCCACTGCTCGGTCAGCGGCAGAAAGCGGATGGTGATCGGATGGTGACGCTCTTCCTCTATCAACGCAATCGGCCCCATTCTTCGACTCACGCGGGTGATGATTTCGAGTTGCAGGTCGACGCCGCTTTCGAGCGCTTCGCGCATTATCGCGGTAGGGTCGAACGCCACGGCGGCGTGGATTTCCAGCGATTCTCCGCGCCAGACCATATTCGGGTCGATTTCCAGTCGGCCGTCCGTCGAGCTGCCGACGGTACCCTCGTCAGCGCATCCGGCGCAGACGAAGATAGTAAAAGCCATCCCTATCGAGGCTGTCCGGAAGAATCTGGCGGCCCGGATCGATGGCCACGGCGTCTTCCAGGTCGGCTTCGTGTAATTGCGCATCGGCATGGCGGGCAATGAAGTCCCTTGCTTGATCACGGTTTTCCGCATGCAGTATCGAACAGCTGGCGTAGACAAGCAATCCGCCGGGCGCCAGCAACGGCCAGAGCGCGTCCAGGATGCGAGCCTGCAAGCGTGCGTTTTGCTCGATGTCGCCGGGCTCGCGCTGCCATCGGATATCGGGATGTCTGCGGAGCACGCCCGTGGCCGAGCAGGGTGCATCGACCAGGATGCGGTCGAATCGATCGGTACCGGCCCATGTCTCGGGTGTTGTGGCATCGCCGGTGACAACTCTGCCTTTCAGTCCCAGCCTGTCGAAAGTCTGGCCGATCCTTTCGGCTCGATCGGGATCGACTTCCAGCGCCGTCAACGTGACATCGGCGCATTCGAGTATGTGCGCCGCCTTGCCGCCGGGCGCGGCGCAGGCGTCGAGCACACGCTGTCCGTCCTCGAGTTCCAGCAGCGCGGCAGCAGCCTGTGCACCGGCATCCTGAACCGAGAATTCACCCTCGGCATACCCCGGCAGACTGCTCACCCGCGCGGGGTGGTCGAGTCGAATCGCATCCGGGAAATGCGGGCTGGTGGCGGCCTGAATTCCGTTATCGGCCAGTTTCAGGCGCAGCTTGTCAGGAGTGCTGCGCCGCCGATTGACGCGTAACCAGATCGGTGGCTTTCGGTTTCCGGCCTCGGCGATTGCCCGCCAATGATCCGGCCAGTCGTGCTGGATCATGTCCAGCAGCCAGGCCGGATAACCCAGACGCAGCGCAGGATCGCAGGGCATCTGCGCTTCGAGTTCTTCGGCGCGGCGCTGCTGGTTGCGCAAGACGCCGTTGACCAGCCCGCTGAGGTGATGATGTCCGGCGCTTCGGGCGGCCGCCACGCTCGCGTGTACCACCGCATGGGCCGGCTCCCGCCCCTCGATCAGCTGGTCCAGCGCCAGCAGCAGCAGGAAATGAATCTCTCGGGCCTTGCGCTGAAGCGGCTTGCGCAGGAGCTGGTCCAGGCGCCATTCCAGCGCGGGGTAGTCCCGAAGCACGCGGTTGCACAGCCGCCGGACCAGGGCTCGATCCCGGCTGTCGCCAAGCTGGCGGTCCAGATCGGCCAGCGTATCGCCCAGGTTGCGTCGCTGGTCGAACACCGCCGCCAGTGCGCGCGCCGCCACCAGCCGCGCCTCGGCGCCTGCAGCCGCATTCATCGACAAGCGCCGGAGCTGGATTGCAGGGCAACGTAAAAAGCGCTGCAAATCGCCCGCGCAGCAGATTTGCAGCGCTTTTTCATGTTCGCCAGTCCGGGTGGGCATTCAGCCACTGCGCCGCTGAAACGCGCTTGCGCCCGGGCGCCTGGAGCTCGAGGATTTCCAGGAGGCCCTGTCCGCACGTGATTCGAATGCCGTCGGGATGGTCAGCGCCGGTCACACGCGTGCCCGGTGAGAAGCCGGACGTCGGTGCTTCGACGGCCCGCGCCCTAAAGATGCGGACCGGCGTGCCTTCGATTTCACCGTGCGCCACCGGCCACGGGTTGTAGGCGCGCACCTGTCGTTCGAGCGTCCAGGCATCCAGGCGCCAGTCGATGAGGGCGTCGGATTTCCGGATCAGCGGTGCGAACGTGGCTCGCGCGTCGTCTTGGGGCGTGGGTTGCGGCAGCGTGCCGGCGGCCAGCCGGTCGAGCGCCTCGATCAGCAGCTGGGCCGACATTTCGGCCATGCGGTCGTGAAGTTCACCGGCGGACTCTTCGGCGCCTATGGCCGTATCGGCGCGCATCAGCATGTCGCCGGTATCGAGCCCGATGTCCATCTCCATCAGCGTGATGCCGGTACGCGAATCGCCGGCCAGGATGGCCTGCTGAATGGGGCTGGCGCCGCGCCAGCGCGGCAGCAGAGATGCATGCAGGTTCCAGCAACCCAGCGAGGGCAGGTCCAGCACCTTTCGCGGCAGCAGCAGCCCGTAGGCCGCGGTCACCAGCAGGTCCGGTTCCAGCGACAAGAGCGCTTGATGCGCATTTGCCGGCTTGAGCGAATCGGGCTGAAGCACCTCGATGCCTGCCTCGGCCGCCAGTCGCTTGACCGGACCGGCGACGAGCTTCCGGCCGCGGCCGGCCGGCCGGTCCGGCTGGGTCAGCACTGCCACGGGCCGGTTGCGCGCGACCAGCGCGGCGAGGGCGGGACAGGCGAATTCGGGCGTGCCTGCAAAGATGATTCTGGGGTTATTCAAGAAAATTCCTGGTGGTCCCGGCGGGTCGGGGAAACCTCTTCATGCTATCCGCAATCGGACCCCTGGGTCGGGATCAAACCGACTGGTGCGCGGGCTCGCGTTGCTGCTGGCGCGCCTTCTTGATTCGTTTTTCGATCATTCGGCGCTTCAACGGAGACAAGTAGTCGACGAATACCTTGCCGTCCAGATGGTCGATTTCGTGCTGGATGCATACCGCCAGCAATCCGTCGGCGTCGAATTCCACCGGCTTGCCATCGCGATCCAGGCACTTGATGCGGATGGTCTCGGCGCGTTCGACCTCGGCGTATTCGCCGGGCACCGAAAGGCAACCTTCCTCGCACACCTGGCTGCCTTCGCGGCCGACGATTTCGGGGTTGATGATGATCCGTGGCTGATCGCGGGCTTCGCTGAGGTCGAGCACCAGCACGCGCAGGCTGCGATTGACCTGCGTGGCAGCAAGTCCGATACCTCGCGCGGTGTACATGGTCTCTAGCATGTCGTCGACTAGTTCCCGAACCGAATCGGTGACTTCGTCGACCGGCTCGGCGATGTTGCGCAGCCTCGGATCGGGAAATTGAAGTATGGTCAGCTGGGTCATGGCATGAAGTTTGTGCACTAAGTCTCGGATTTCAATTGCCGAATTTGGTTCCCAAGGGGTGGAAAAAACGGTCAATATGGGTATGATAGCGCAGGTAGCGCAAATCGACAGTCGAACTCGGCTGTCCGTAAATGCGGCTAGTGCAGTCAATCCCGAGCTCGGGCTCCAAATCGGGCTTCAGCGTGGCGGCGGACCTGGGAGGTAGAAAATGAGAAGAATTTTTGTACTGTTGATCGCATTGCTGGTGGCACTGCCGCTGGCAGCGCAGGATGTCGAACTTCGTGACGATCATCCTGATGAATACATCGTGCGTGAAGGGGACACGCTCTGGGATATCGCCGGCCGGTTTCTGACCAAACCCTGGCAATGGCCGGCCGTCTGGCAGGCCAATCCGCAGGTGGAAAATCCGCACCTGATCTACCCGGGCGACCGACTGTCGCTGATTTACGTCGACGGCCAGCCCAGGCTGGTGCTCGATGGCACGCGTCGTTTGTCGCCGGAGGTTCGCCGCAGCGACACCACCGGACCGGTGACCACGGTGCCGCTGAGCGCGATCGAGTCGTTCCTGGTCAAGCCGCGGGTTGTCGGCGACGGGGAGTTGGCCGCGCTGCCGTATATCGTGGCCAATGAAGACACGCGCTACGTCTCGGCCGAGCCGTATCGAGCTTTCGTTCGCGGCATGAACGAACAGCGGCCGGGCGACCAGGTGGTCATCGCCCGCCTCAGCTACCAGTTCGAGCAAGTCGAGGCCGGCGGCCGTAGCGCCATTCGCCAGAATTTGATACGTGGAAACCTCGGTGCGGTACCTTCGGACGAACGCCCGGTCGATGTCGGGCGCAAGCTCGACTTCTTTTCGAACAAGGGCGACGTCATCGGCTACCAGCTGTGGGAAGTTGCGCGCGCCGAAGTGCTGACCACCGGCGACCCGGCCCAGCTCCAGGTGCTGGAGGCTGAAATGGAAGTGCGCGCGGGCGACTATATTCTGCCGGTTGACCCGTATCTATATGATCTGACCTTCTATCCGCGCCCCCCCGAGTTCGAGATTCCCGAGGGCGCCAGCATCATCGGCATTCGAGGTGGCGACTATGCGGTTGGCCATTACCAGATCGTAGCGATGGATATCGGCATCCGTGACGGCGTCGCGCCCGGTCACACCTTCTCGGTGTTTCACCCGAACCGCAGGGTCGAGGACGATTTCGTCAACGGCCTGCGAGGCCGACCCGCGCCTACCGGCGTCAGCGGAGACTCCGTTCAGCTTCCGCCGCAGTTCATCGGCCAGGTCATGGTCTTTCGTGCCTTCGACCGGGTGAGCTATGGCCTGGTCATGACAGGCAAGCGTGGCGTTCGCACCGGAGACCTGGTCGACCATCCAGACCGTCGCCTGTAACGGCGCGCGGTAGCGATGAAGTGCGCGCAGGGCTGATGGGTTCGGAACCCGGTCAGCTCGGGTGGCTGAAACTGGTACTTGCCCCGGCCCTCGGTCCGGGGACACTCGACGGGCTCGACATCCGGCCCGCCGACTATCCCGCCCTGCCTGACTGGAGCGATCGGGATCTCGCGAAAACCGGCCTGTCGCGTAAGTTCATCCAGGCCATCAAGCACCCCGACCAGGCCCGCCTCGAGGCCGCTCTGCAGTGGCTTGACCATCCTTCGCATCACCTCGTGTCGCGCAACGACGAATACTACCCGCCGTTGCTGCGGCGGATTGCGGATGCACCCCTGGCGCTTTTCGTCAACGGAAGTCCGGAATGGTTTCTCCGTCCCCAGATTGCGATCGTCGGCAGCCGTAATGCCACGCCGGGCGGATTGTCGATTGCTCGCGAGTTCGCCGAGGATCTGAGTCGGGCCGGGATGGTGATCACCAGTGGGCTGGCGCTGGGTGTCGACGGCGTGGCGCACAGAGCGGCAATGGACGCCGGGGGCGTCACGCTGGCCGTAGGCGGTACCGGCCCCGACCAGGTCTATCCGGCACGGCACCGTGATCTGGCTCGTCGAATCGTGGATAATGGCGCCGTGATTAGCAGCTTCGCCCCCGGTGTCGGTCCCAGGGCCGGCCATTTTCCGGCCCGCAACCGCATCATCAGCGGCATGTGTACCGGCGTGCTCGTCATCGAAGCCGGAATTCGCTCGGGGTCGCTGATCACCGCCCGCCTGGCCGGCGAGCAGGGACGTGAAGTCTTTGCCGTACCCGGTTCCATCCGAAATCCCATGGCGCGCGGTTGTCACCGGTTGATTCGACAGGGTGCGCGGCTGGTCGAATCGCCTGATGAGATCGTCGATGAACTCAGGCCCCTGATCGCGGAACTTGCAGGCGAGCTACGCGGCCTGCTCACGCCAGACTCGCCTCTGTCGTCCGAATCCGGGGCTCCTGCCGGCGCCGATGCCATTGAGTCGGACGCACCGGACCCCCAGATCGAGACATTGCTCGCGGCAGTCGGTTACGATCCCACTTCAGTGGACGAGATCATGGCACGCACAGAATTGACGACGCAGGCAGTATCGTCGATGCTGCTGGAACTGGAACTGCAAGGCCGGGTCGCGGCACTTGGCGGCGGGCGTTACAGTAGAACCGGAAACGATAGTGAATCCAACTGCCGTGAATCCAACCGCGGGAAACGAACTGAATGAAAGAAAACGTGCTTGACCTGCTGATGTATCTGTTCGAGAACTACATCTACGACGAACCTGAATCCGAGCCGGATCGTGAGTCGTTGAGCGATAGTCTCGAGCAGGCCGGCTTTTCACAGGGCGAAATCGATCGTGCCTTCGCCTGGCTGGACGGCCTGGCCGAGCAGCGCCAGCTGCCCGACGTCAGCAGCCACTCCGAGAACCCGGTGCGTCTTTTCAGTGCCGAGGAAATCCGCCGGATCGACGTCGAAGCGCGTGGATTCCTGATGTACCTTGAAAATGCCGGGGTACTCGATTCGCCGCGGCGCGAGCTCATACTGGATCGGCTGCTGGCGCTGGATGCGTCGGAGATCGGTCTGGAAGACTTGAAGTGGGTCGTGCTGATGGTGTTGTTCAACCAACCGGGCCAGGAAGCGAACTACGCCTGGATGGAAGACTTGATGTTCGACGAAGAAGGTGAATACCGGCACTGATCGAGCCGGACGTTTCCCGGTCTCTTTATCGGGAAACTTTGCGCAGCAAGGAATTTATGGCCAAAAATCTACTCGTCGTCGAATCGCCGGCCAAGGCCACGACGATCAACAAATATCTTGGCCCCGATTTCGAGGTGCTTGCGTCCTACGGGCACGTGCGCGACCTCATTCCGCGCGAAGGCGCCGTCGATACCGATGGCGACTTCACGATGCACTACGAGATCATCGACCGCAACAAAAAGCACGTCGACCGAATCGTCAAGGCCGCCAAGTCCGCCGATGCCGTGTATCTCGCGACCGACCTTGATCGCGAGGGCGAAGCCATTTCCTGGCATATTGCCGAAATTCTGAAAAACCGCGGCGTCAACGGCAAGACCCCGATCCACCGCGTGGTGTTCAGCGAGATCACCCAACGCGCGGTAAAGAGCGCCATCGAGCATCCGCGTGGGTTGGCCGATTCACTGGTGGATGCCCAGCAGGCCCGGCGCGCGCTGGATTACCTGGTCGGCTTCAACCTCTCGCCGCTGCTCTGGAAGAAGGTTCGCCGCGGACTCTCGGCCGGGCGGGTGCAATCTCCCGCGCTGCGGATGATCGTTGAGCGCGAGGAGGAGATCGAGAAATTCGATCCGCAGGAATACTGGACCATCGAGGCCGACCTTGGGCCAGACGACAGCAACGCATTCCAGGCCAATCTGGTCAAGCTCGACGACGCCAAGTTCGCGCAGTTCGATATCACCGACGAGAAGCGGGCTCGTGAGGTGACCTCGGTCATAGAACAGGCCGCGCAGGGCAGCTTCAAGGTCGCGCGCATCAACAAGAAACAGCGCCGGCGCCGCCCGCAACCGCCGTTCATCACCTCCACGCTGCAGCAGGAGGCGGCTCGCCGCCTGCGGTTTACCACCCAGCGCACCATGCGCATCGCCCAGCAGCTCTACGAAGGTATCGATATTGGCGGCGGCAACCAGGGCTTGATCACCTACATGCGTACCGACTCGGTCTCGCTGGCCCAGGACGCCATATCCGAACTTCGCGATGTCATCAACAAGGAGTTTGGCGAAAAGAGCCTGCCGGAAAAGCCGAATTACTACAAGTCCAAGAGCCGCAATGCCCAGGAAGCGCACGAGGCCGTACGACCCACAGAGGCCAAACTGACGCCGATCCGGCTCAAATCGCACCTCAGCGACGACCAGTACAGGCTCTACCAGTTGATCTGGAACCGTACCGTCGCCAGCCAGATGACGCCGGCGGTATACGACACGGTCGCGGCCGAGTTCGACGTCGCCAACGCGACCTTTCGGGCCAACGGCTCGACCCTGATCGAGCCGGGTTTTCTGGCCGTCTACGCCGACAGCCAGAGCGAAAAGGACAACCGCCTGCCCGAACTCGACGAGGGCGACAAGGTCGAATTGCAGCAGATAAGGCCCGAGCAACATTTCACCGAGCCACCGCCGCGCTTTTCCGAGGCCAGCCTGGTCAAGACGCTGGAGGAGTACGGTATCGGCCGACCCTCGACCTATGCGTCCATCATCCAGACGCTCAAGGATCGCGAATACGTGGATCTCGAAAATCGACGATTCACGCCCACGGCCACCGGCAGGGTGGTAGCCAAATTCCTGTCTCAGCACTTCGAGCGCTACGTCGATTACGACTTCACCGCCAAGCTGGAAGATGAACTCGATGCGATTTCCCGCGGTGAGCACGACTGGGTGCCGCTGCTCAAGGAATTCTGGCAGCCGTTCATCGAGCGTGTCCATGAAAAGGACGAGTCGGTCAGCCGCCAGGAAGCGCAGCAGGCGCGTGAACTGGGCACCGATCCCAAGAGCGGAAAGCCGGTGATCGTGCGGTTGGGACGCTATGGGCCGTTTGCCCAGATCGGTCAGGCCGAGGACGAGGAAAAACCCGAATTCGCCGGCCTTCGCCCCGGTCAGAAAATGGAAACCATCACCCTGGAAGAGGCGCTGGAGCTGTTCAAGCTGCCGCGCAACCTGGGCGAGACCTCGGAAGGCGAACCGGTGCAGGCCAATATCGGTCGCTTCGGCCCCTATATCCGGTACGGGGATCGCAATTTCGTCTCGCTCAAGGACGTCGACCCTCACGACGTCACCCTGGACCAGGCGCTGGAACTGGTTGCCGCCCATAAACAGATGTTGAAAGAGCGGGTGATCAAATCCTTCGACGCCGAAGGCATCGAAATCCTGAAGGGCCGCTACGGCCCCTTCGTCACCGACGGAAAGCGCAACGCCAGCGTTCCCAAGGACACCGAGGCGGCCGACCTGACGCTGGAGCAGTGCCAGAAAATGCTCGCCGAAGCACCACCCAAGGGCCGTCGCGGCAAGTTCGGCAAGAAGAAGGGTGGAAAAAAGAAAGCCGGCAAGAAGAGCACGGCCAAGAAAACAGCCAAGAAGAAATCATCGAAGAAAAAGGCTTCGAAAAAGAAATCGTCGAAGAAAAAAGCAGGCAAGAAGAAGTCTTCGAAGAAGAAGGCTGAAGTTTGAGTTTGGTAACTTCCGGTTTTCAGATTTAAGTTTTCAGTTTTCAGCAAGCTGGAGTTTGCCCAGGCTTTACGGAAGTCGGAAGTCGGAAGTCGGAAGTCGGAAGGTCTTCCGGTTTCTCCGACAACCGACTACCGTGTTTCCGGAAACCAAATAACAAGCCAACCAGCCAACCAACCAACCAACCAACCAACCAGAATAAAAACATGTCCGAAAGCTCCGAAATGGTCCTCGCCGTCGAAAAGTATCTTCTCGATCTCCAGGATCGGATCTGCGCGGCGTTCGAGCAAAGCGACGGCCGGGCGAAGTTCCGGGAGGACGCCTGGGACCGTCCGGGCGGGGGCGGTGGGCGTACGCGGGTAATACAGCAAGGCGCAGTTTTCGAGAAAGGCGGCGTGAACTATTCGCTGGTCCATGGTAATGCGCTGCCGGCTGCCGCCAGCGCCCGGCGCCCCGAGCTGGCCGGCCGCAGCTTCCAGGCGCTGGGCGTATCCATCGTCATGCACCCGGTCAACCCCTACGTGCCGACCAGTCATGCCAACGTCAGGTTCTTCATCGCCCAAAAGGAAGGCGAGCCGCCCGTGTGGTGGTTCGGTGGCGGTTTCGACCTGACGCCCTACTACCCGTTCGACGAAGACTGCCGCAGTTGGCACGAATCAGCCCGCGACCTGTGCGCGCCTTTCGGCGACAACGTCTATTCCGACCACAAGCACTGGTGCGACGAGTACTTCTACCTCAAGCACCGCAACGAGACGCGCGGCATCGGAGGCCTCTTCTTCGATGATCTCAACGAATGGGGATTCGATCAAACCTTCGCCTACATGCGGGCAGTCGGTGATGGTTACCTGGATGCTTACCGGCCGATCGTGGAGCGGCGCAAGAACACCGACTACGGTGAGCGCGAAGTTGATTTTCAGCGCTATCGCCGCGGCCGTTACGTCGAGTTCAACCTGGTCTACGATCGCGGGACGCTGTTTGGCCTCCAGTCAGGCGGCCGTACTGAGTCGATTCTGATGTCTTTGCCGGCGACGGCGCATTGGCGCTACGATTGGCACCCGGAGCCTGGAACCCCGGAAGCGGAACTGGCCGATTACCTGAAAGCGAGGAATTGGGTAAGCCCGAGCTGATGTAACGCCCCATGGCCGGGCTATGCCAAACAGTAACTTAGCGCCGGAGTTGCGGTCGAAACCGGGGCCTGAGCGACGGCCGGAGGTGACGGAATGCTTGGCTACAGACTTTCCAACGGCAGGCTGAAAGCGGTCGGGAATCCGATCGCGGAACTCGACGAGCTGGTCTGGATCGATCTTTTCGACGAGCCGCTGGAAGATGTCAAAAAGCTCGAGGAACTGCTCGGCGTCAATATCCCCACCCGCGACGAGATGGAAGAGATCGAGGTCTCCAGTCGTCTCTACGAGGAAAACGACGCCTGGTTTCTCACCGTCACGCTGCCGGCACGTGCCGGCCAGGGCGAGGCCGAGATGGGCCCGGTCAGCTTCGTGCTTACCGACTGGCTGCTGATCACGGTGCGCGCCACCGAGCCGCGGGCATTCACCACATTTCCCCAGCGTGCTGCCAAGGCCGATCTTGGCCTGGACAGCGCTTCCACCGTATTGCTGACCCTGATGGAAGCGATCGTCGACCGGCTGGCCGACATTCTCGAACACGCGAGCAGAGAAATCGATGCCATTTCCTCGGCCATCTTCACCCAGGCAGAACTCAAGCCATCCGGCAAGAGTTCATTTCAGCAGGTGCTGCAGCAACTGGGCCGGCAGGGTGATCTTCTCTCCGACTTGCGCGAAAGCCTCATGACGCTCAGCCGTGCCGGAGGCTACCTCGGCCTGATCTGGCCGCGTCTGGAGCATGCCTCGAAGGAATCACGCGATCGGTTGCAGACGCTGAGCCGAGACGTTCAATCGATCAGCGAGCACGCAAGCTTCATGACCCAGAAGGTCACCTTTCTGCTGGATGCAACGCTGGGCATGATCAACATCGAGCAGAACGCGACCATAAAGATTTTTTCGGTGCTGGCCGTGATCTTCATGCCGCCGACGATGATCGCCTCGATTTACGGCATGAACTTCGAGCACATGCCGGAGTTGACCTGGCCGTTCGGTTACCCGGCGGCGCTGGGCGTCATGCTTGGCGCGGCGATTCTGCCGTACTGGTTTTTCAAGCGGAAGGGGTGGTTGTAGTTGTTGCGGCACCAGGCCGGGTGCGGCGGCTTTTAAATCAAATTCAATTTCAAATTCAAAAGCCGTTTCGCCACGCGATAATGAGTGCACCCTGGCCGGGTGCGGGCGGCTTTCAATTCAACTTCAACTTCAACTTCAACTTCATTTCGCCCCGCGCTGCGCGCGACCTACTTTTCACAAGCGCCTTGAACCCGCCTTGTCGACCACCCGTTCTACTGCGTCG
>DATFJJ010000207.1:0-3673 GCA_035269245.1 Wenzhouxiangellaceae bacterium
ACGTCGGCCAGGCGGAAGTGGCGCCGTACCTGGTCATGGAACTGCTGAAGGGCGGTACGCTGGACGACTGGCTGGAGCGCGACCGCCTGGCCGAACTCGACACCGGCATGCTGATCGAGCTTGCCATCCAGCTCGCGCGCGGCCTGGCCTATGCCCATCAACACGGCGTGATCCACCGCGACATCAAACCGGCAAATATCCATTACGACCCGAAGACCAATGTCGCAAAGATGATGGATTTCGGCATCGCGGCAATTGCTCCCGACACTGAGGACGACAACGCAGATGCCGGGAGCCGCATCGCCGGGACCATGACCCACATGGCGCCCGAATTGCTTGCCGGGCAGCGCGCCGACGCCCAATCGGATCTTTATTCCCTCGGCATCGTCCTCTATCAGCTGCTGTCAGGCAGGCTTCCTTTCGACGCACAGGACCTCGAGACGCTGATCCAGCAGATTGCACGCCACGAAACCCAACCGCTGAACGCTCTTCGTCCCGATACGCCCAGGGAGTTGATCGATCTCACCTACCGTCTTATGGCGCTGGAACCCCAATCCCGGCCGGGCAGCGCCACCCAGGTGGCGGACGAGCTCAATGAAATTCGCGACGGCATTCAGAGCGGGATCGTCCAGGCCGTGAAGCGGAAATCGGCCCCGTGGCGCTGGCCCCTGATTACGGGCATGGGCGTGGCTCTGGTGCTGATCATGGGCTTGAACTACCTGTATCGGACCCAGAACCAGGCCATGGCGGAAATCACCTTCGGCTTCGGTGAGGCGCTGGCCAGCCTCATTGCCCAGGAAACCGCCGAGGCTCTTATCCTGGAAGACACCACGGCGCTGTCGGTACTCGTATCGGACTTCGCAGCCAATCCGGAGATACGTTTCCTGCACATCAGCGACACATCCGGCACGGTCCGCGCGAGTACCAATCCCTACATGCGCGGGGAACAGGCCCCGGTCCTGGCCGGCACCCGGATTCAGCGCGATTCGGGCAGCGTCAATCTCACCCGCGCCGAAGAGAGCGGCTTGCTGGAGTTCCGGGTACCGATACGGTTTCAGGCGCGTCGGGTCGGGCAGGTTCAACTCGGGCTGGACGGCAGCGGGCTGGACGAAACCGCCAATGCCACGCTTTCGATGCTGGTTGTGGTTTTCTTTGCCTCGCTGTTCGCCCTGGCGCTCGGGCTGAGCTGGATGACGCGGCGCCAGCAGCTTGGACTCAAGCGACTGGGCTGGGGGCTGAAACGATTGCAGCGCGGCCAGTTCGAGTTTCGCCTGGAGACTCATCGGCGCGACGAATTTGCATCCGTGTTCAGCCAGTTCAACCGGCTCGCGGTTCGTCTCGACGAACTCAGTCGAAGAACCAGCCGACGCAGCGATTCAGAAGACGGCCCGACCGGACCTGCGCTTCGGCTTCCGTCTGACGCCATGGTCGACGAGACCCTGGACCTGGAGACCGCCGACGAAGAGGCATCCGGCCCCGATCAGGATGCCAGTGTCGATGAACCGACCAAGGTCACGCCACTGCGTCGGCGATGAAACGCGCTGGCCAATGAGCGACCCAAGACCAACCCGAGACCCCGTGAAGGTGCGACCCGCAAGGATTCCGCCTCAGGGTTCGTCGAGCTTCTCGCGCAAAAGCCTCGCCCGTTCCAGGTAGACCTGCGCCGGCTCGAAATCGGGCACCGCCTCAAGAAGCGATTCCCACGATCGAATTGCGAGGTCGACATTTCGGTCTCGCCATGCAATCAACGCTTCGTTGTGCAGGTAATCGATTAGCTCCACCCGCAGATCGTCGGCCAGCAAAACCGCGCTGTCCGAGGCCTTGTCCAGACTTGCCGCCCTCTGCGCCGCCTGGTAAGCCTCGGTCAGCGCGCCCTGTTCTCGCAGGCGAAGCGCCTTCTCTCGCAACATCTCGGACCGGATCTCCCGGCGCGTCGCGGTAAGGGCCGCGCGCTGAACGGAAGCGCCAACAACCTCGAGCGCCTCTTCGATGACCTCCAGCGCACGAATCAGCGAACCCTCCGCACGCATTTCCGTCACCTGCTCCAGCGTCAGATTCGTCAAGAGCTCGCGTGTGGATTCGGCGCCGGCACCGGCGCTCTCGCCCAGCCTGGCGATCAGCATGGCGCGCGCCTCGTCCTTCTGGCCACTGCGCGCCAGGTATTGAGCAACCGATTCGATTTCCGGAGCGGTGACCCGTGACGGCACCTCGGAAGCGTCGAGAGAGGGCTGAGCGGTAATGCCAGCGCTTCTGGAGGTCTCCGGCACCTTCAGCACGGTCCCCACCGGCACCTGTGCGGGAACTGCGATTCCGTTCAGCCGGGCCAATGCATAAAACATCAGTGGATCATCCAGTTCACGCGCCGCAATCAATGACAGCGACTCACCCGCGCCGACTTCCACCCGGCGATAAGGTCCCGGGAGAAGGTCTTCGATCGGCGCGTCTATCTGTCGCATCAGGCTGGCCAGAACCGTGGAGCCCGGCGCTTCTTCCGCCAATTCTGCAAGCATGGCCCTGGCCGCGTCGCCTCTTCCGGCTTCCAGGTACTCCATGGCAGTTGCGATATCCGCTTCCGGGACCGGTTCGGTGGCCGGTTCGGCAGGCGCAGGCGCCGGCAACGGGTCGGCCTCACGCGTCTCCAACAACTCGCATCCGCTGGTCCCGAACATCGAAACCAGCAGAACGACAACAGCGAGCAATCGACCGGCGCGGACGGTGGCAGACCGGCCAGCCCGGCACGCCGCATCGTCCCGGTGCCCGGGCCGGAAACCGACTGTGCCCGGCACCGGGGATACGGCCGCAACAAGCCAACGAATCGGCAAGCCGACCGCTTCAGAGATTTCGCATCTGTTCAAATCGTCTCTCTTTTTCGCCGAAAATCTGACTGCATCAGTGCCGTTTCGGCCTCGATCCGGCCCAGGATCATCAGGAATAATATCATCGCTATCGATGCGCCTTCCCGAAGATACCAATCACCTCGTCAGTAAGGGGTCCAATCAACCCTCCATCCAGATTACCGTGGCCATGCGCCCCGTGCGTTGATCGCGCCGGTAGCTGAAAAACCGGTGGCCTTCCGCGGTGCAGGCACTGCTGTCGTTGAACTCACCAACCCCGGCGTCGCGTAATTGCCGACCCGCGATAGCGGGCAGGTCGGCCAGCCAATGCCCCTCGCGACTCTCCCTGAATGCTTCTTCCGCCGCCGGGAAAGCGCCATGCACGTCTTCTCCTACCTCGTAGTGTTCGCGGCAGATCCGTGGACCGATCCACGCGACCAGGGTCGCCGGCGGTACCGGCAAGGCGTCAATGCATTCGGCGATGACGCCGGCGGCAAGTCCGCGCCAGCCTGCATGAATGGCTGCCACGCATGTGCCTTCGCGGTCCGCAACCAGCAACGGCAGGCAGTCGGCCGCCAGTACAACCGCGACCTGGCCGGGTCTGTCGGTCCATGCCGCGTCGGCCTGCGTGCCCGCGTACCAGTCGTCCAGGTGAATCACACGATTGCCGTGCACTTGCTTGAGCCAGCACGGCTCTGCAGGAAGCGTCTTGCGCAACAGGCGTCGATTCTCGCTCACTCGGCTCGAATCGTCTCCGCATGCCGCACCGAGATTGAATGAATCGAACGGCGGAGCGCTTGCGCCACCGAACCGTGTCGTGCAGAAACCCCGAACAGGTC
>DATFJJ010000208.1:0-3568 GCA_035269245.1 Wenzhouxiangellaceae bacterium
CAAGACGCTGTACATCCGGCGCGGCGATCGCCCCGAAGGTGTTGCCACCGAGGTGATCGGCGTCGTCGAGCACCAGGCCGTTCAGGATCTGCGCGAGGAGCCGATCGAGACGGTTTATTTTTCCTCCGCCTTTTCGGGCAGCATCGGTTTCTTCACCGGCATGACCTGGACCGTGCGTACGCAAGGCGATCCGCTGGCAGCCAGTGTGCCGATAGAGCAGGCCCTGGCCGGCCTGGACGCCGACATACCACTGACCAACGTCGAGCCGCTGCAGGCCCGGGTTGACGAAGCGACATCGGAAATGCGTTTTTCCAGCACTTTGCTCACCCTGTTCGGCCTTTTGGCGCTACTCCTGGCCGTGGTGGGCCTGTACGGGGTCCTCGCCTACAGGGTTCGCCAGCGACTTCCCGAGCTGGGCGTGCGTCTGGCGTTCGGTGCAACCGCGGGAAGAATTTTTTCCCTTGTGCTGAAGCAGGGTCTGCTGCTGGTTGGTGCCGGCCTGGTCGTCGGGACGTTGCTGGCACTGGCGATGACGCGGGGTCTGAACGACCAGCTGGTGGGTCTGAGCGCTAGTGACCCGCTGACCTACCTGGCGATCATCATCCTGTTCGCAATGGTCGCGGCAGTCGCGTGCAGCGTGCCGGCACTGCGCGCGACGCGTGCCGATCCTGCGACCACGCTCGGAAGTGAATGATTCATGGGCCATCGTTTTTACTCATGGCCTTTATCAAGACCTGCATAAGTATTACCGCCCTGTTGGCATAGGAGCCTCATGTTTATGAACTTCAGTCTGTCCATGGAGCTCCAGCGCGCATGGCGACGACTGGTGCGCGCGCCGGCCTTTTCGATCAGCGTGATCGTGCTGATGGCGCTGGGTATAGGCGGCATGACGGCTGTTGCGACAGCCGGCTGGTCGCTGTTCCTTCGGCCCTTGCCGTATCAGCAGGCTGAACAGCTGGTCAACATCACGGTCTGGCAAAAGCGCGCCGGCTACCACATGGGGTTGTCGGCGGCGCTGGTCGAAGAATTGAATCGCGAACAGAGTTTTGGGACGATCGGCATCGTCGAGCGTCCGTTCCAGCTTAGGTTGGCGGGAGGCACTGGTGTTCGCGCAGGCCGAATCGATCACCGTCTGCTGCCGGTGTTGCGGATTTCACCGCTGGCCGGACGCGTGCTGAACGAAAACGACGTTATTCCTGGGGCAGACCCGGTGGCGCTGATCAGCCGGAGATTCTGGCTGGAGCATTTCGGCGGCGAAGCCTCGGCCATCGGGCGAATGCTGGAGCTGGAGTACGGCCAAGTGCGGATTGCAGGCGTGTTGCCGGACCGTTTTGCGTTGCCTGAAGCCACTACCGACATCTGGCTGCCGATGGATCTGGGGCCGGAGCGGCTCTCGCCGACAAATTATTCGACGCTGTGGTCGCATACCGTCGTTGCCAGAATGCCCGAGGCGCAGGAGCGGGGACAATATCGAGCAAGGGTACTGGCCCGGCTGGGCGAAACCGAGCTGCTCAGTTCAAGAGCCTATCCGGACCGCATCGAAATGCAGGTGCGGCCGTTGCGCACGGTATGGTCGGGAGGGCAGGGCAACGGTTTGCTGATTCTTGGCGTTGCCACTGCGGTGGTGTTGATTGCCACATGGCTGAACCTGGCGGGCCTTTGGCTGGCCCGCTGGACGGGCAGGACGCACGAACTGGCGATCCAGTTCGCACTGGGAGCGCGTTCGGGGGCGGCAACGACGGGAATCGTTCTCGAATATCTGGCGCTTGGAATTCCGGGGCTGCTTCTTGCAGTCGGCGTCGCGGGGCTCGGAATCGAGATGCTGTATTCGCTCGGAGTTCTGAACGAAAGCGGCCCGCTGCGCGTCGGCTCGTCACTGCCGAGTCTCGTGATCGGCGGCGCCTTGCTGGCAACCGGTCTGGTGCCGCTGCTGTTATCCATCCACTGGACGCTCCGACGCGTCGCCCGCGGCAGCGCCGGAAATCTGGGCGGCAAGGGTGCGGGCATTCGGGGTGGCGGGGCGGGCATGCGCAGGCTGCTGATGATCGGCCAGATTGGAATCGCATTTTCGCTTCTGCTTGTGCTTGCGCTGCTGCTGACCAGCTGGCTGAGGCTGTTGAACGAAGACCCGGGTTTCGACCGCGAACGGCTCGTCATGGCGATGGTCCTGCCCGCGGATCCGGCAAGGCGCGCGTCAGCGGATGCCGAGGTCGCCTCGGCCGTGGAAAGGCTGGGCGCGCTGCCCGGCGTGCAGGGCGTGGCGTGGGCCGATTCCATTCCGTTCGGCAACCTGGAATTCGTTTCCGGTTTCGCTGTCGATGAAGGCCCCGACGAAGCGGTTCCGGCCCGAGCGCATGCCGTAAGCCAGGAATTCTTTCAGGTCGCGGGAATTCAGGTGCTGTCCGGTCGGGCTTTCGGACCGGAAGACGCCGGCCAGGGAGTCCGGCACGTGATAGTCGACAGCGTATTCGAACAGCGCTACCTGGGCGGCGACGCGCTGGGCCGGCGCATTGGCTACCCGATACCGGATCGGGTCGTGGTCGGGGTCGTTAATCCGGTTCGAAACAACGCACCGAATCAAGCACTGGATGAGCCGACCGCGTATACATTTTCCGCAGAGCCGGCCGCCCAGATACAGCTGCTGCTTCGAACGTCGCTGAACCCGGAATCTCTTGTCTTTTCCGTCCGCGAAACGCTTGCGCAACATGTCGGCCCGGAGCGCGTAACCGACGTGGCAGGTCTCCAGTCCCGTATCAGACAGTCGGTGGCCGATCGAGAGCCGCAGCTGATTCTTATTGCCATGTTTGCAGGCCTCGCACTGGTGCTGGTGTTCTATGGCCTTTATGCCTTGCAGAACTACCAGGTCGCCGCGCGCATCGTGGAAATCGGAGTGCGTCGCGCAATGGGCGCCAGCGCGGCGCGCATACTCGGGGGTGAACTGATTCGGGCGTCGCGGATGCTGCCGCCCAGTCTGCTTTTCGGTGCGCTGGGCGCGTGGTTGGGCGCGAAGCTGATTGCAGACGATCTCTACAAGGCCGAGCTTGCGGATCCCGGGTTATGGCTGGTTACCGGGGCGGCGATCACACTGACGATCGCCCTGGCCAGCCTGGTTCCGGCGCGACGTGCATCTCGGGTCGAGCCGATGGAGGCATTGCGGCATGAGTGACTCGAATTGGCCGAAGCTGAAGTCAATGTGTAATCAAACAATGGGTAACTGAAAGTATTGCGAATGACAAAGACAATTCATTTCTTGCTGGTGGTGTCGATCCTTTCAGCTTCAAGTACCGCGATTTCCATTGCCGCCCATGCGCAATGGAGCGAAGAACCGGGCTGGGACGAGATCTTCGGGGCCGCCGGGGTAGATGGCACGATCGCGGTACTGGACCAGCGCGACGGCGCCGATCGATACCTGGCGCACAACCCGACGCGTGCCGGGCAGCGCTACATACCGGCATCGACCTTCAAGGTGCCGCACGCATTGTTTGCACTCGACGCGGGCGTGGTGCGCGACGAATTTCAGGTCTTCGAATGGGACGGCGAGAAACGCTGGCTGGATGCCTGGAACAGG
>DATFJJ010000209.1:0-2042 GCA_035269245.1 Wenzhouxiangellaceae bacterium
ATCAGTCTCAAGCTGTCGAAGCTCGGCAACACCTTCGGCAACCACGTGCTCGACGCCACCGAAGGCTGGTCGGAAGACTTCGACGACGCGCAAGCCCTGGCCGGGCTGCCTTCTTCCGACCTCGAGACGCTGGCGACCAAGGCTGCCGACGCGGGCAAATCCGGCTGGCGCGCCGATCTGTCCTACCCATGCTACCGGGCCGTCGTCACCTACGCCGACGACCGAAACCTGCGCGAACGCTTTTACACCGCGCATGCCACCCGAGCCTCGGCTCAGGGCCCGCAGGGCGGACAGCACGACAATGAACCCATCGTCGACGAGATGCTGGCGCTGCGCCGCGAGCAGGCTGAGCTGCTGGGTTACGCCAGTGCTGCCGAGCTCAAACTTTCGCGTCGCATGGCGCCCGGCGTCGGCGCCATCGAGCAATTTCTCGAAGATCTCGCCGAGCGCGCCCGGCCCGAGGCACGCGGACAGGTCGATGAACTTCAACAATTCGCCGCCGGGCTCGGCGGCCCGGAAAAGCTGCAACCGTGGGACGTCGCCTACTATTCGGAAAAAATGCGCGAAGAACGGCTTGGACTCAGCCAGGAGAAACTCAAGCCGTGGTTCGAGCTGGAGGCGACACTGGCCGGGTTGTTCGAGCTCGCCGAAGCGCTGTTCGGCGCCCGCCTGGAGCGCGACGATTCGGTGTCGACCTGGCATCCGTCGGTGCGTTTCTACCGATTGCAGCTGGACGGCGCAAAGGCCTCGGCGGGGCTTTACATCGATCTGTACGCACGATCCGGAAAGCAGGGCGGCGCCTGGATGGACGTCTGCCGCCAGCGCATGGCTATCCAGAGCGCGGACACCGGACCGGCGCGCGCGCCGGTGGCCTACCTGACCTGCAACTTCGCCCAGCCAGGCGAAGGCACACCCAGCCTGTTGACGCACGACGATGTGGTGACGCTTTTCCATGAATTCGGTCACTGCCTGCACCACCTGCTGACGCGGGTCGACTGGCCGCTCGTGGCCGGCATTTCCGGCGTCGAGTGGGACGCCGTCGAGCTGCCCAGCCAACTGCTGGAAGGATGGGTCTGGGAGGCGGATTTCCTGGATCGCTTCGCTCGCCATTTCGAGACCGGCGAGCCGCTGCCCCGCGACTGGATCAAGGCCCTTGACGCCGACCGCAAGTTCCTCGGCGCGCTGTCCTTGCTGCGGCAGGTCGAATTCGCGCTGACCGACCTGGCGCTGCACAGCAAGCCGGTCAAAGACCCGGTGGCGCTGATGCACGAGATTCACGATCGTGTGGCCGTGATGCCGATGCCGCCGTTCAACCGCTATCTGATGAGCTTCAGCCACCTGTTCGATGGCGGGTACGCAGCCGGTTACTACAGCTATCTGTGGGCCGAGCGCCTGGCCCGCGATGCGTTCGGCATGTTTCGCGAGAACGGCCTGCTGGATCGCGCCAGCGGTGAACGGCTGCGCAACGAGATCCTGGCCGTCGGCGGCAGCCGGCCCATGCACGAATCGTGGCTCGCGTTCCGCGGCCGCGAAGCCGCGCTCGCGCCGCTGCTGGAGGCCTACGGGGTCGCCGCATGAACCCGCAAGCGCCGAGCAACGAAATCCAGCGGCTGATCTACGCCACGCGCAACTCGCTGAAGGGCTACGCGCGCGTATTCCGCGACGAAGCCGCGTTCCGAACCCAGACGATCGTCCTGGTAGCCTTGATTCCTCTGGCGGTCTGGTTGGGCCGAAGCTGGACCGAATTCGCGCTGCTGGTCGGCAGCTGGGCACTCGTGCTGGCCGCCGAACTCGGCAACTCGGCGATCGAGGCCGTGGTCGACCGGGTGGGGCGCGAAGAGCACGACCTGGCCGGCAAGGCCAAGGATGCCGGCTCGGCGATGGTTATGACAGCAATGGTGATTGCCGGGCTTGTATGGTTGGCGGTGATCCTCGATTGGTCCGGTTGAAGACGATGATGCCGGCCGTCGAGAGTCTGCATGCTTTTGGCTTTCGATTTCGACTTCAACATCATTTCGCCCGCAAGCGCGCAGCGCGGGGCG
>DATFJJ010000210.1:0-4975 GCA_035269245.1 Wenzhouxiangellaceae bacterium
TCCAGCAGAGCGCTGTCCTCGCCGCTGGCCAGAGCGGCCGGATCCACCCAGGCATCCAGCGCAGGGCCTTCGCTGAAATCGCCGGCGACCGGGAATTCCCATGTGGCGCCGTTCCATGTCGGCGTCACCTCGCGCCAGCCCATGGTATTGAAAATGTCGACGTCGCCGCGCACCACGTACCAGGACTCCACGAAGTAGCGCGCCCCCGGGTTCGCCGACGGGTCCAGATCCTGCTCCATCACGCGCAGTCGATTGTCGAATGGATCGGTGGTAACGCTGCCTTCCTGGCTGGCGTCGCAGTCGGGATCGAAGAGGGAACCGCAGCGGCCCCATAGCCCGTGGGCGGGGACGATTTCGCCACGCGGCGCCAGAAACTCGCCGAGGTCGTTGTTGCCGGCGCTGTAGGTGTCTTCGCACCCGGTCCAGAGGATGTTCCCGCCGGCGCACGGGCAGTTGGTGTTGACGGTAAAGAACGCGTGCTTGACCCCCGACACGCCGATCTGCTCGAAACGTCCGTCGCCACCGAGCCGGTAAAGGTTCCAGACCAGAAACGGGTGCTGGTCGTTGTCATAGGGCGGCTGCGGCGGCGTGAACTGTCTCCACCACGGCACGTCCGCGCTGCCGACGTTGCGCAGCTTTGCGTTCGGCGCGATCACGACCGGGCCTCCGTTCGCGCCGTCGCAGCCTTGACAGCGAAGGAAGTGGACCGGGTTGAAGCCGCCCCCGGCGTTCATCGCGGTCAGCGCCACGTCGGCCTCGAAGCCCGCGTCGGTCGGCCAGTTCGGACCGCTGCACTGGCTGCCGCGAATCGGCTGCAGCGAGCCGGCCGAGACCACCGGTGCGCGCAGATGGACCACGCCGATGACCTGGCCGGCAAGCGTCGGCTGGCCGATCAGTGCGGCCATTTTCGCAGTCATGCTGAGGTTGGCGTGACGCAGTTCCAGCGCTTCGCCTTCGTCGACCAGCTCGTAATGGCCGTGATCGAGCGTTGCCCACGGGGTGCCGGCGCGGTCCAGCACCTGGAAAATGCCTTGTTGGCCAGGGTGCGGCGCCACGCGAAAGTCGGTCAGATCGAGTACGGAATCGCCAGCTCGAATCGATAATCCGCCGTGATAGTGAAGGAAGCCGTCGAAGAACTCTTCCACCGCCCCGCCGGGGGCGCTGAACCGGATCTGCTGGATCGACAGCCCTTCGAAACGCAACCTGCGATAGCCCAGCGGATGTTCGGGCCGGATGTCGGCCAACGGCTTTATCGCCACTGCCTCGATGCCGAGCGGAGAAAGCACGCCCTGATTGAGTTCGATCACGATTTCACCACCGGCAACGGTCCAGGTGCCGTGCGAATCCGGATCTGCCGCCGGCGCTCCGCCGGACAACGCAAGGACGATCAGCAGTGCCGCAATCAGTACGACATTACGGTTTCCCGCGGGCACTCCGTCTTTATTTCTCATCTTCCTCTGCATGCATGATCCGTCGATCTTCCTCGAACAATTCAACCAGTTGCTCACGGCTGCGGCGGTCTATCTTGACCAGCTCTTCCTCGTCATCCTTGTGCGCCACCTGCTCTTCCAGCGCGTGCTCGTCGTGCACGCGGAACATGTCCACGTAGCGCGCGGCCTTTCTCACGCCAACGGCTGACAGCGACTCGCGCGCCAGTTCGAGGCTTGATAACCAGGCCTCGCGAATCACGTAATCCACGCCCAGCGCCTTGAGCTCGAATGCGTGGCTACGATTTCGCGCACGGGCGTGGATGCGAAGATTCGGAAAATGACGCCGGACCATCTGGGCGGTCTGGATGGAAATGTCGATATCCGAGATGGTCAGCACGAACAGGGTCGCCTCCTCGGCGCCGGCGGCGCGTAAAACCTCGAGGTTGGTCGCATTGCCGTAAAACACCCGGTGACCGAACTTCCGGACGAAGTCGATCTGTTTCTGATCGTAATCCAGCGCCGTGAAGTGAATATCCAGCATCGACATGTTGCGCGCCACGATCTGCCCGACGCGCCCCAGCCCGGCAATGATTACGCGCGGCTCGCCGTGGTCGTCGGGGATACCTTCGAATTCTTTGCCGTCGTCGCTCCTGACGGCTATACGCGGCTGAATCCAGCGCTCGTTGATGAAGTACATCAGCGGCGTCAGCGCCATCGAGATCGAGATGGCGGCAATCAGCGGATCCACTACCCCGGCGCCCAGGACGCCCTGGTTCAGCGCCACGGTAAACAGAACGAAACCGAATTCACCGGCCTGGGGCAGCGCGAACGCCAGCGATACTGCGGAACGCGAATCCAGCCCGGAATACCGACCGACCGCGAGCAGCACCGCAAACTTGAGCGTCATCATCAAAGCGACAATGGCAAAAATCAGGCCCGGCTCGGAAACCAGACGACCGAAATCGATGGACATGCCGACCGCAATGAAGAACAAGCCCAGCAGCAGGCCCTTGAACGGATCGACGCTGGCTTCCAGCTCGTGCCGGAACTCGGAATCGGAGAGCAGCACCCCTGCCAGGAATGCGCCCAGCGCCATGCTCAGGCCGGCCCACTCGGCCAGCAGCGCGGTACCGAGGGCAACCAGCAGCACTGCCGCCAGGAACACCTCGCGCACGTTCGCCACCACGATCACCCGGAATATCGGCCGAAGGAAGTAGCGACCGCCGAAGATGATTGCTGCGATGATCAGCGCGGTCCTCAGCACCTGGTAGGCAATTTCGACAGGCTGCTGCGGAATGTCGCCGGAGGAGGCGAACAGGGGAATCAACGCCAACAGCGGGATCACCGCGATGTCCTGCAGCAACAGGATGCCGAAGGCGGCGCGCCCGTACGGGGCGGTCAGCTGCTTCTTCTCGGCCAGCATCTGCAGGCCGATCGCGGTGGACGAAAGCGACAGCACCACGGAAACCAGCAGGCCGAGCTTGATGCTTTCCAGCCACCATGCCGCCAACGGCCACAGCAGCAGTGTGGACAGCAGCATCTGCAGCGTGCCGTTGACGAAAATCAGCCGCCGCAGCACGCGCAGGCGATTCGGTCTGAGTTCCAGCCCGATGACGAACAACAGCAGAACAATGCCAAGCTCGGAGAAGTGGAGGATGGTTTCCACGTCCTCGACCAGGCCCAGCACCCAGGGTCCGACCATCACGCCGGCAGCCAGGTAACCCAGCACCGCACCCAGGCCGAAACGTCGCGCCAGCGGCACCATGATGACGGCGCTGGCCAGCAGTACGATCGACTGTCCCAGAAAATCCATTACGCCGGACCCGTTACGAATACGGTCTTATCATCACCCGGCGCCGGCACCCGTGCAACATCTTTGGCGGTCGCGTCGCACACCGCCGCTCAGCGTGACAGGGCTCGGCGGCCGGCGTAGCCCGCGCCACTTCCCAGCCGGTCGGCGATGCGCAGCAGCTGGTTGTATTTGGCCACCCGATCCGAGCGGCAAAGCGAACCGGTCTTGATCTGCCCGGCGTTGGTTGCCACGGCCAGGTCGGCGATGGTCACGTCTTCGGTCTCGCCCGAGCGATGAGAGATGATGGTGCCGAAGCCGGCCTCGCGTGCCATGTCGATGGCCTGCAGGGTTTCGGTCAGCGTCCCGATCTGGTTGGGCTTGATCAGGATGGCATTGGCGATTCCCTCGTCTATGCCGCGCTCGAGAATAGCCGTGTTGGTGACGAACAAGTCGTCCCCGACCAGCTGAACCGCGCCACCGATAGCATCGGTCAGCAGCTTCCAGCCTTCCCAGTCGTTCTCGTCCATGCCGTCTTCGATAGACAGGATGGGGAAGCGGGAGACCAGCCCCGACAGGTATTCGACGAAATCTTCGCGGCCGAACGTCTTGCCTTCGGAATCCAGCGAGTAGCGACCGTCGGTGCAGAATTCACTGGAGGCGACATCCAGCGCCAGGGCCACCTCTTCGCCTGGCTTGTATCCGGCCTCGACGATGGCCGTCATCAGAAGCTCGAGCGCGGCCTCGTTGGAGTCGAGATCGGGCGCAAATCCGCCTTCATCGCCAACCGCCGTGTTCAGGCCACGTTGTTTAAGGGTGGACTTCAGCGCATGAAAGATCTCGGCGCCGCACTGCAGAGCCGAAGCGAAATCCGGGACGCCGACCGGCATCACCATGAATTCCTGGATATCTACGCGATTGTCGGCGTGCGCACCGCCGTTGAGGATGTTCATCATCGGCACCGGGAGGCTGGCGGGCTGGCCCGAGGTTTCGAGCAGGTATTCATATAACCACTGGCCCCGGGCATGCGCGACCGCGTGAGCGGCCGCGAGTGAAACACCCAGTAACGCGTTCGCACCCAGCACCGACTTGTTGGCGCTGCCGTCGAGCTCGATCAGCCGCGCATCCAGCGCCGACTGGTCCGCAGCGTCAATACCCTTCAGTGCATCCGCAATCCGGTCATTGACGTTCGCCACGGCCTTTTGCACACCCTTGCCGCCGTAACGGGATTGGTCGCCGTCGCGAAGTTCAACGGCTTCTCGCTCGCCGGTAGAAGCACCCGAAGGCACCGCGGCGCGTCCCGAGACATCGTTGTCCAGAACGACTTCGGCTTCAAGCGTCGGATTACCGCGCGAATCGAGAATCTCTCGGGCAATGATTCTTTTTATTTTCATTAGGTTACCTATGATTTTTAAACTGTGTTCTTGGATTTCGACAGGAGAAAGAATCAGGCGTTTTCGGTTGCAGGTTTTCAGCAGACCCGGCAATCAACTGCGTGCGGCGCCTCGATTACTGAAAACTTAAAACTAACTACTGACACCTATTCTCGCTTGGCCACCCGGTCAATGGCGACAAGCATCTCCAGCAAGCCTTCCATTTCCGACAGCCGCATCGAATTGGGGCCGTCGCACAAGGCCTTTTCAGGCTCGGGGTGGGTCTCCATGAAAATGCCCGCCACGCCGACCGCGGCCGCGGCTCGGGCGAGAACCGGTATGAACTCGCGCGCGCCCCCTGAGCTGTCGCCCTGCCCGCCGGG